>JADLHE010000027.1 GCA_020848965.1 Saprospiraceae bacterium | reverse complement strand
TTTGATTTCAATGGCAAGAAAATACTGGATATAGGCGCTGGAACTGGCGGGCTGTATGACTTTATCATTCATAAATGGCCCAATTGCGACTATTTGGCCACCGATATTTCTGGCAATATGCTTTCGCAAAGTAATATACCGATTAACCGACGGCTCGTGGGGAGCTTGGAAACATTGAATTTCCCCAAACGCCAATTTGATTTCATCTTCCTGCTTGGGGTGACAAGCTATTTGCAAAAGTCGGAACTTGTTAATCACCTAACTATTATAAGAGGACTTCTGAACGAAAATGGGCGATTGGTTGTGAGTTTCACCCATAAAAAGAGCATGGATTTTTGGTCAAGAAAGATGGTTAAACTGTTTGTCAGAAAAAAACAAACTGGCCATTTGCTCCAACAAAAATTCGATGTTCAAGCCTATTCGTTGGATGAAATAGAACAGTGATTGGGGTCATTTTCGCTTAAACTAGAATTAGTGAAATGGCAGAACCAGACCTTGACACCATTCAATCAATTATTGCCCAAGTTGTCCATCTATACCGCAGGCATATTGAAGCGTTGGTTGCCAAAGCCGATATTGTCTAGGGTAAGTGCTGATTTTACGGTTTTTGCAAGGTTAAATAATAAGAATCAGCCTTCATAAACCGTTTTTTGACAGCATTTCACCCAGTTTGCAGCTCCAATCTAAATTTTTGACCGCATACGTCCTTATTTCCTGCCTTAAATCCATGTTTTTTGATAGATTTTGCCAATACATGTACAATTGCGCTAAGTCAATAGCACCTTCTGCTGCTGGGAAATACTTGACCCAAGCAAGTGTATCAGGAAAATCAGGGTCAGGTGTGGTAAGTATAAAAGGCAGACCCCTTGCAGCATATTCCCTATGTTTAAGGGAAGAATCCAAGACTACGTTCTTTCTAAACATCCCCAAACAGCCGATACAAATATCAGCTTGGTCAAATAATTTATCTAAATCGGTTCCGATACAAGCTGGCAGGAAAGTCACCAATTCCTCCAATTTGTGTTTGCTGACAATGTTCTTATAGTTTGGAATTTCACGCCCCCCGCCAACAATGGTTAAATGAAAATGATGTGCATGTTCAGGTTGAACTGCCAAAGCGAGCAGCAGCCTGTCCAATCCATGCCAAAAATTCCAATTGCCCGTGGCCAATAAACGGATTTTGCCAGTCGTGGAATTGCATTTTGCGAGGGTAATTTCATCTGTGTCCACACCATTTCGAATGCCCAAACCAGGGACGCCAAATAAAGCTTGAAATTCGCCATAATGCACTACCCTATCCACATAATTCCGAAGGTATTTCTGACAAAAATGGTCCAGCGAATACTGCATTTTACGGAGCATGTTTTTATGCTCCAGTTTATAGGGCCAAGTCGGAACTTCCAACAGGGTTTTGATGGACGGGTTTCTTCTCTTTGCGCAGCGGAGGAAGTACAAAAAGCCGGGATGTGCCAGTGGAAATCGAGCGAAAACGAATTGATATTTTGAAAAATCAAGTCTTTTTGAGGCTACCCAGTCAAATAAAAGGTGATTAAACAATATGGTGTTTATTGATTCCGATTCTATGGAAATGGGAAATTGAAAGATTAACTCCTCGTTCAATTTAATACCATCCTTGCTAAGCCATAGTAAGTCTATCTCCCAGCCGAGTTTTTTGAAGCCGTTTACGAGGCCCCGGCATTTTTTGACAAGACCATGATTTTCCTTGGTATCGCTTTGAATACGGGCATAAAAAAGCCCTTTCTTGAGGCTCGTCATGGCTTGATTTTGAAGATTTGTTCGTAGCAATATTTCAAGTCCATCCCCTCCAATTCAGCATCAAAAAATCGGGAATTGTGGAACAAGAACGTAATCATGGTCAGTGATTTATTGGTTGCCAAAAAATCGTCCCAAATTTCAATCATGCGCTGTTGATTGTTCCCAGCTTCCCTCATCAGCGCCACGTCCATGCAAATCATGGGCACCTCCATAAAACCCCAGGGTTCTTCTCTTTCAAAAGAGTAAGGCTGATAAGGAAATCCGGTGCCACATCTAAATCCAATCCTGTCAGAAAAGCCAATGCTCGAATCCTCCATAACCCCTTGTTTTTCAAGGATTTGAGGTGTAGTCTTCCAGGAAAAATGGAGAAAATGTTGCCGACTTTCGTTTATTTTTTCGCCGAGGATTTCCTCCAATCCAGACTTTTCCTTGTGGAAAAGTTCGTCATCAGCCATGCAGTCATAGCTTGGGTGCAGGCCGATTCGAAGTCCCATTGCTTTGGCTAGGCTCACTATTTGTTTGAATTCGTTATTCAATTTGGCAGTCGGCCTATCAAATTTGGTGCTGCCTCCCACCAAAAAATAGATGACCTGTTCTAATTTATCTGATTTGCGAAGCAGCCATTCAAAATTGAAATATGGGTCATTTTGCGGAGCAAACAATGTTCTAATGTACGAAAACCAGAGTTTTGGAAGTGAACTGGGTTTGGATACCAAGTATTTTGCCGTCATCCGAATTGGCGGCCTGCCACTAAAGCAGCGCATGATGTCAATGTCAAAACTCATGCGGAAACGGGTTGGTGCAGCAACAGGATTGGCGCCGATTGCAACTAGAAAACAATACACCAAATGGTCAACCACAGGTGTTTTTTCAAGGCAATGCTTCACCAAAAACTGTTCATTTGACTTCATCCGGCCATGTTCGTCCAATTGGGAGGTCTGACAAAAATGCTCTTCAAATCGGCTGATATGGAAGAAAATCGCCTCAATTATATCGAAGCCAAAATGCCGACCATCAAAAAATGCGGCATCGCTTTTAGGAGTCGCTTCAACAGAATATAGCTGCTGGTTTTCGTAATTATACAGATTTGCGCATAAAGCGCTTACATCCACTGAATTTGAAGAAAAAATATGCTGCTGGGCTGGAATAATAAAATCATAGTCAGTTGTTTCGTGGGGGTTACTTATATACCCAATCCTTTTTGCAAGCATGCCATCACCTTCAAAATGGTAACTGAAACCACCGCCTGCCAAAGGATGTTTTTTTATAAAGGCAAGAACATACCGAATGCGTAGCCAATGTTCTTGATTATCATGTACAACAAGGTATTTCATTGACAATCAACCTTTTAGCATTACCCAAAAAGCTTCGATTAATCGGTTCCCGAACTTTCGGATTTGGAAAACGGGCTTTCTTTCTGCGCCAAATGCCCGGAAAACCGGCTCGATATGTGGCAACATACTGCCTTCAAAATTATAGTTCAATGACAATTTTGTGGCTTCAAGGATGGAATGCCAAATCAATAATTGAACAGCACCATTTTTTGCAAGTTCAGTATCAGTGCCAAGTTGCCAACAATAGGCCGAATGTTTGTCCCAAATCATGTACAAGCCTGCGCTTGGGTTTCCTCCAGCATCAACTGCGATGAGGATTTTACCTTTTTGATGTTTTTGAATTTCATCATGCAAGGATTTGAACACCCTCTCCTTCGAACTGAAATCTTGCCCTTGACGGTCAAATGTTTTTCGGTACATGGGCAGGAACGCATCCAAACTGTTGGTTTCACGAATGGTCACCCCTGAAGCTTCTGCCTTTCGGACAGCATTCCGGGTCTTATCTTTCATGGATTGCCAAATTTGCACAGCATCCAATTGTTCAAAAACATAGGTGTAACGGGTCGTTTGGCGAAAGCCTTTCCAATGAAATGGCAGCCAATTTTCCAATTGGTACGGATGCACTTGATGGTACCACACCAAGCTCGGCAATTGTCTCAGCAAATCGCTAATTGCCTCATTTTCAAAGGAATAGCGACTGATATTGCGGTTGGAGCAATCGGAATAATCGAGCCAAACCCCCAAGTAAGGCGTGAAAGGCGGGGTGCGGACAATGGCAAGGCCCGCAATTTTTTGAAGTGGGTGGACGAGCACGCCAACGGGTTTGCCGTCCTTGTTGCGGGCGGTGCATACTTTCCATTTCCCTTTGCCACATGCCGCATCCAGCCACCAAGGTTGGTAGAATATCGGGCAATTTGCGAAGTCAAAATCCGAACCATTAACTTCCAAGACTTGACTTGTTGAAATGTGCGGCATATTTGGCATCATAAATAAAAGCGGCCGAGAAATCAACGTAAATGAACTACTGGCTGCAAGAGACCTCGTTGACCATCGTGGCCCTGATGGTGCTGGAATTTGGCATTCTAACAACGTAGGCTTTGGTCACCGAAGGCTCGCCGTTCTCGGCATCGGGGACAAAGGTAATCAGCCATTCGCATATCGTCACCTTACCGTCATTCACAATGGTGAGATTTACAACTACCTCGAAATCAGGGATTTACTAAAAAAACTAGGCTACCAATTTGAAACAGGGACAGACACGGAGGTGATAGCCGCCTCCTATTGTCATTGGGGCATGGCTTGTGTTGAACAATTTAATGGCATTTGGGCCTTTGCGATTCATGATGCCCACGAAAAAATGGTGTTCTGTTCCCGTGACCGATTTGGCGTAAAACCATTTTATTTTTCCAGCATTGGCAACCAGTTTTGCTTTGCTTCAGAAATCAAACAGTTCAAGGCGATAAATGGCTGGTCGGCTAGCCCAAACCTGGCAAGGTGCGAGGATTATCTGAACCACGGCCTGCTCGACCACACGGATGAAACGCTGTTCGAAGGTGTGAAACAATTGCCAGCAGGTCACAATCTTCTTTTTGACTTAAAAAAGAACACGTTTGGCTTCACAGCTTATTATCAGCTTTCTGAAAAATTACACCCAGTAAAGCTCTCTGAACATGAAGCCATTGAGCAATACACAGCATTGCTGCTTGATTCCGTGAATTTGCAATTGCGTTCCGATGTGCCTATTGGCCTTACGCTTAGCGGGGGGCTGGATAGTTCAACCTTGGCTGGAATAATTGCCGAAAAGCATCAAGGTCTAGCTTGTTTTTCTGCCTGTTTTCATGAAAAGGGCTTCAATGAGCAACGGTATTTGGATGCGGTGACCAATAAGCACCAACTAAGCACGTCCAAAATTTATCCTTCTCACCAAGACTTGGAAAAAGCTTTTGCAGCAACGACCTACGCAATGGATGAGCCTCTGCCAACGGCTAGTGACATCACCCATTACCTTGTTTTTCAAAAAGAAAAAATGGCGGGTATCACGGTTAACCTCTGTGGACAAGGTGCCGATGAAGCGTTGGCTGGTTATGATGCTTTTTTTCCCAAATACTGGAGGAGCCTATGGCCAAACCGACCATTTCGCTTCGCAATGGAGCTTGGTGGTTTCGCCCTAAAGCACCCTCAAACCATCAAAAAGCGGTTGTCTAAATCGCATAAAATAGGCAAAACCGACTCAATTTTCAGCAATTTTGCTCATCAACAGCGCTTATCACGGGTTCAGAATGCTTCTTTGCAATTTATTGAATCCAGTGTGTTGCCCTATATTCTTCACAGCGAAGACCGACTCTCGATGGCACATGGTATTGAA
>JADLHE010000026.1 GCA_020848965.1 Saprospiraceae bacterium | reverse complement strand
AGAAGCTGTACTGTTCGCCTTTGATGAGCGCTGTGTAACCGATGAACTCACCCGCATTGCGGATATTGATGATGTATTCCTTCCCGATGTCGTTCGTCTTGTAGATTTTGACTTGGCCTTTGCTGATGAAATAAAGGTAGCGTGGCGTGTCTCCTTCCTCGAACAGGATGTCCCGTTTCTTGTATTCTTTCAGGCGCTTGTCAACGGACAGTTTTTTCAGTTCTTCGTAGCCTTTTGCCTCATTGATAAAGCTGGTCAGCCCCTCATCGGTGCGGTTGAATTTCTTGAGCCGCTCGCTTTTTTTGAGGCGGGTCTCCACCACGGCCAGCAGTTCGTCCTTGTAGAACGGCTTGGTGACATAGTCGTCGGCACCGAGGTTCATACCCCGGCGGAAGTCTTCTTTCTCCGTTTTGGCGGTAAGAAATACGAAGGGAATGTCCGACGTATCGGGCCGATGGCTAAGGATGTTCAGCACGCCAAAGCCGTCGAGCTTGGGCATCATCACATCGCAGAGAATGAGGTCGGGGTGTTCGCTCGTGGCAAGCTCCACCCCCACGGTACCATCCTCAGCAGCCAAGACTTGGTAGCCAGAGATTTCGAGAATTTCCTGAAGGTTTTCCCTCACTTCAAGGTTGTCTTCAATGACGAGGATTTTTTTCATGGCATTTGATTTTATCGGTTTCCGGTGGCCGTAATCCGAAGACCGTAGCCCCCAAGGGCAAGCCGTTCATCGTTGTCCGTGACTCAACGGAATATTTATCCTAAAAACAGTGCCCGCTCCGGGCTTGCTGTTGAAGGAGATGGTGCCGTCCAAGAGGTTCAAATAACGTTTTACGATATTAAGCCCAAGCCCGGTACCCTGTATGTTTTCTACGTTGTGCGCTCTGAAGAACCGCTCGAATAGGTGCGGTTGGTCTTCTTCGGGGATGCCAATGCCCTGGTCCTCCACTTCTATATGGAGTTTATGGTCGCTCACCCGCATACGGCAAGTGATGGCCTTGCCAGCGTCGGAGTATTTGCTGGCATTGGAAACGAGGTTGTAGATGACGTTTTTGAGTATTTTCTTGTCCAAGCAAACCTCAATATCACAATTTTCGTGAATCTGAACAATTTCTTGGCCGGGCTTCAAAAGGCCGTGCATGTCGTCCACCACTTCGTGGCAGAAGCTAGTGATATTGAAATAGACGGCCTCGGTTCGCACTTTGTCTTCCTCCAATTTGCTGAGGGAAAGAAAATCGTCAAGAATACTAGTCAAAGTGCCAACGGCATTTTTGATGCGTTGGAGGTGCCTGCTACGCTTTTCTTGATGCGCTTCTCCACCAGTGTAAGACTCGGCCAAATCGGCAGATGAAAGTACCGTGCTAAGTGGCGTACGGAACTCGTGCGAGGCCATGCTCACAAACCGTGATTTGAGCTCGTTGAGCTGTTTTTCCTTCTGCAAGGCTTTGATAAGCTCCACTTCACTTTTGCGAAGCGCCTCCTCTGCGGCCCGCCGCTCTTCCGCCTCTTGCTGCAGTTGTTGGTTGAGGCTGAGGAGCCGGTTCACGGCCTCGGTCAGCTCTTCGGTGCGCTTGGCAACTTTGAGTTCCAGCCTATCATTTTGAAGCCCTAGGTCTTCGTTCAGTTTTCTGATTTCGGCCTCGGCCAGTTTCATGGCCGTAAGGTCGTGAAGGATGCCCGTGAAGATTCGCCGACCATCCACCATCGTCTCGCTCACGGCAAGCCGGATGGGGATCTCGGTGCCATCCTTGCGCCGCCCCGTCACCTCTCGGCCTATGCCGATAATGCGGGGTTGTTTGGTTTCCACGTAGCGGCTGATGTAGGCATCGTGGCTTTCCCGGTCAGGTGAAGACATTAGCATAGAAATATTGTTGCCCAACACCTCTGAGGCATCGTAGCCGAAGAGCTTTTCTGCAGCGGGGTTCATGCTCTCCACAACGCCTCTCTCGTTGATGGTAAAAATAGCGTCTATGGCTGCCGTGAACATTGCATTCAGGTAAGCAGCCATTGCTTCCGCTTTGTTAAAATATGGCAACTGGTTCTTCAATGCTAAGGTTTAATTCAAGTGCACCTAGAGTTTAACGGTTTGACAATTCCTTTAAAAACGCTGCAAAGTACCTCGGAACCCAGAACTGGCAAAATGGAATTTATCACGCCAATAGGGTGACAAAAGTCATCGCGAGCGGGCGCTGTCGGGCGCAACTTTGCCTCGAAAGATTACCTATCACAGCAAGGCAGATGCAGCTTGGTTTTACCGCCAAAAAGTATTTGCCGAGCAACAAAAGAATGAATAATGAACGTCATTGCACCAATCTCCACCATTATGACATCCAAGCTGATGACGGTAAACCCCGATGACAGCTTGATGGAGGTCAAAGCCATTTTTGACCAACACAAAATACACCACGTCCCTGTTGTGCGCTACAAACACATCGAGGGCATCATCAGCAAAACGGACTTTTTGCACTTCCTCAACGGTTTCAAGAGCAACGAGATGGACAAGTTTATTGACGAAACCCGCCTGCGCTCTTGGAAAGCCGAGGAAATCATGACCAAGGGCCTTGCCAAGGTAGAAAGTACAGACCCCATCCGCACCGCCTTGGAGGTGTTCCTCGTGAACCGATTCCATGCAATACCCGTGGTGGACAACGATGAACTTGTGGGCATTGTGACCACTTTCGACATCATCAGGGCCATTGAAAGCGAACCGATTCCACTCGAAAACTATAAAAAGGCGCAACAACCGCATTAAACACGTTTTCGACGTATGACCACAATCCAAATCCTTGGCATAGAGGGCAGTGTGCAGACTCGTCAGCTCCGCACCAACGTGCTTGAGGCGCTCGCCTCAATGGACATAAGAGCTGTTGTGGAGAACGTATCTGGCATGGATCAGCTGATGAAGTACCGTATCAACGGCATTCCTGCATTGGTGGTCAATGGAACTGTCGTGCTGCAAAAATTGGTGCCCCCTGCCGAGGATTTGAAGATTCTGCTTAACGCCTTTGTTGAGGGGGCTTTCAAACAATTTGCCATGAAAAACATCATCGTTCCCACCGACTTTTCACCCGCTGCCAAGGGGGCGTTCCAGTTTGCACTCGACCTCGCCGAACTGCAAGGCGGCAAGGTGAAGGCAGTGCATATCTACCACCCTGAATTCGACCCCGACAGTAATTGGCTCAACAACAGTTTCTTGGATGGCGTTGGCGCTGCCAAAGAACGGCTCAATGCCTTCGTCAAAGAAGAACTCAACTATGCGGCATCCGGTGGCGTGGCCATTGACGTCCAAGTTGAGCAAGAAGTCATCACTGGTTTTGCTGTGGACGAAATCTTGGAAATCTCCAAACGCAAGGACGCCGACATGATCATCATGGGTAGCACCGGAGAGAAAGGCTTCTTGGAGAAAATGTTCGGCAGCGTGTCCACCAACGTCACCCAAAGGGCCGAATGCCCGGTGATGCTGGTGCCGCATGGCGTGCAGTTCAAAGGCTTCCACCATATCATGTACGCCAGCAATTACGAGGCTGCCGAGCGTGTCACGTTGCACAAGCTCGTGGACGTGGCGAACGCCTTCCATGCCAATATCCACTTTGTGCATGTAGCCGAAGAAGGCGACACACGCAGCTATCAGGAGATTGAAAACCGACTTTTTAACGTACTTTTCAATGGCGAGGATCCAACCTTTTCCTTCAACCTCACCAAAATTGAAGGTCAATCGGTGGTGGACGGCCTCAACGATTATGCCATCAAGCACAATGTTGACCTTGTGGTCATGGTCTGCCCCCACCGCAACTTCTGGGAGCAGCTCTTCCACAAGAGCGTGACCAAGGCCATGTCGCTGAACACCAAGCTGCCAATATTGGTGCTGCACGGTTAATGAGGTATGAGGTATGAGGTATGAAGGTATGTTTGGCATACCTTCATACCTCATACCTCATACCTCATTAAGCACCTATCGCTCCCAATTCCATTCCTTCCGAGTAGGCGATGCTCACGTTGCTTTCATGGAAGGCCGTTTTGACGGCTTTATGCACTTCAAAAATGCCATCCCAATAGTCGTCCGGCTTCACGAACGGACGTACTGCCAGCAATATATTATGGCTATCGAAGCGCTCTATGCCAATTTCTGGCGCAGGGGTTTTGAGGACGAGCGGCACGGAATCCAAAGCATTTAACAGTACCGCTTTTACCCTTGGGAAGCTCTCCATATAGGGCATCGTTACGGTAAGCTCAATGCGGATGGCACCCTTGGCGCTGAAATTGGTGATGGTTCCGTCAATGACCTTGCCATTGGGCACTATCTGGGTTTTCAGGCCCGGCGTCACCAGTATGGTATTGAAGATATGGATGTCCTCCACCTTGCCGAACTTGCCCGCTACCTCCACGATATCACCAATTTTATAGGGCTTGAACACTAGGATGAGTATGCCTGCGGCAAAATTGCTGAGGCTACCTTGCAGAGCAAAACCCACCGCAAAGCCCGCAGCTGCCAAGATGCCCACGATGCTCGTCGTCTCGATACCAATGATGTTCGCCGCTGCCAACAGCACGACAACCTTCATGGCCATCCCTACAAAAGAGACGAGAAAAGGCCCAACATCCTTGCTGAAATTGGCTTTTTCGAGCGAAAGGGCGAAGAGGGCGGACAGCTTTTTTGCCAGCCAGAAACCCACAATAAGGAGAATAATGGCCCCCGCCAATTTGGGAGCAAAGGTAATGGCGAAGTCTATGACCTTGTCGTAATAGCCTTGCAGTTGTTGTTCATTCATGCGTTTTTCGTTTTTGTATGAAAATCAGGAAGGCCCCCGGCAAAGTGTCGGGGGCCTTCGTTGTTCTTATTTTATGTGTTTCCCTTCGGCAAAATTTGGCTAAAACATCACACCCAAGTGAAGGATAATGGCGTTGATGGTAGCTTTGGAGTCAGCACCGTCGTAGTTTTTGGTCACGTCGGTAAAGCCTTTTTGGAAATTCAAGCCAGCAATAAGCGCTGTGGATTCGTTCACGCTGTACTCTATGCCGCCGCCAACGCCCCAAGAAAGCGCAATCGGAATCACCTCTTTCTTGATGTCCTTAATTTCCTCATCAATATTTGAGTAGGTAATTTGCCCTTTCGACTGCGTCCTGAACCCAAGCGTGATAACGGGCACTTCAGCATAGTAACGCAAATAGCCAATTTCGCCAGTGCGGAATTTCAGGCCAAACGGGATTTCCAAGTATTGCAGCTTGTAACGGAGGTCGGTGTCAGCCGGGAACGGGTAAATAACGCCGCTAGGAATGGTGGAACGCTCCCAAACCGGCGCAAACTCCTTATGCAGCAACTGCCCGCCTTGGTTGAAGCCAAAGCCTAGGCCGATGATGAAGGCGTATTTATCCCTAAAGAAAACTTCGCCCCGTGCGCCCAGTTTCAGGCCGAGGTTTGAACCGTTGTTGCCAATGTTTTCGTCGTCGGTAGTCATCCAAGAGAAAGTAGGGCTGACCTGAAAGCCGAGGCGCAGGTCGGAGTCCTGAGCGAATGCTGCACTCATGGCGAGCGCAAAAAAGGCGGTGATTGCAACAATTTTTTTCATCTAACTTTGTTTTTTAAGATTGCTTGATTGTTAAAATTGCTTGATTGTTATTGGGGCATCCCTAACAATCCAACAATCAAACAATTCAACAATCACAGTATATGAACGTCAGAAACAGTCTATTTCTTCTATTCGCATTGTTTATCTGCATAACTGCTTGCGAATGCGGCAAAGGTAAAGATATTCCGAATGTTTCGGATATACCTGCCGAGGTCAAGTTGCGCCGCTTCGAACAGGGGCTTTTCAGTTCGGACACCAGCAATATGGCCGCCAGCCTTGAAAAACTGTCAACCGACTACCCCGATTTCGCACCCGTTTTTTTCGGCCAGGTGCTCGGCTCCACCGACTCGACCATTGCCCCGGAGGGGCACGTGAAATACATGCGAGGATTCGTGACGCACCCCACTGTGCGCAAGCTGTACGATACCTGTCAAATCGTTTACCCAGACCTGAAGTGGCTGGAAAAGGACTTCAAACAGGCGTTCCAGTTCTATAAATATTATTTCCCGACGCAGCCACTGTCGGGCGAGGTGGTCACTTATGTTTCGGAATACACGGTGGGCGGCTTTCTCTATGGCGAGAATGCCATCGGCATCGGCCTAGATTTCTACCTCGGCGAGAACTACCCCTACCTGACCTACAACCCATCCAATCCTAATTTTTCGGCCTACCTGACCCGCACCTTCAACCGTGACCATATCGTGGCAAAATCCATGCGCATGTTGGTGCAAGACCTGCTCGGCCCGGCCAAAGGCAGTCGAATGATTGATTACATGATTCACAATGGGAAGGAGCTTTACGTGCTCGACAAATTGCTGCCCTATGCAGCAGACAGCGTGAAATTCGAGTTTTCGCAAGCACAAGTGGAGTGGTGCGAGGATAATGAGGCGAACATCTGGGCCTATTTCTTCTCCGAAAACCTGCTCTATTCCACCGATTTTGGCACTTTCCGAAAGTTCGTGGAGCACAGCCCAAACTCGCCCGGCATGCCCAAGGAAGCACCCGGCCGCACGGCCAACTGGCTCGGCCTTCAAATCGTGAAAGCATTCATGGAGAAAAACCCTAAAACTTCATTAGAACAGCTAATGGCGATAACCGATGCGCAGTTTATTATGGATAAATCCAAATACAAGCCGGAGCGGTGAGGTTAATAAATAACCTCTTCCAACTCCCTGTCATTCAAACCGCCCAGCCAAGTTTCCCCGTCGCCAGCGGTCAGCTCCTCCAGTTCCTTTTTCCAGCTGAACATTTCGTCAATCCGCTCTTCCAAACTGCCTTTGGTGATAAGCCGCCAAGTCGTTATATCCGGCGACAGCACCGAGCGGCTGGCGTGGGCTTCCAGCATGGGGTTCCACCAAGTATCAAAATGGACAAGATGGCTGGCCGTGCTGAAATTGAGGTCGGGGCCGCCCATGCGCAGTGAGACGATGATGGTATCGGCCTCCGGTTTTGCCTGAAAGGCATCCACCATTTGCTCCCGCACGAGGCGGTTGGTGCTGCCGAGCAGCAACATAGGCTCCTTCGTGAACTCGTCTTTCAAGTACCGCACGAGCAGTTCCGCCGTTTCTTGGTACTGCGTCAGAATCACTACTTTCTCCTTGTTCTCGTAGATATTGTCGAGCAGGGCAAACAGCAGTTCTGCCTTGCCGGAGTGTTCTGGCAGGGTCGCCCCTTTTTTCAAGTATTGGAAGGGGTGATTGCAAACCTGCTTCAGGGCCGTCACCAATTTCACAACGATGTTCTGCCGACGTTGTGGCTCCTTCTCGGCTAGTATGGCGTTAAGACCCTGCTTCGCAATGTTTTCGTAAAGGGCTGCCTGCCCAGCCGCCATAGCAGCGTATTGGCGGTGCTCCACCTTCTTCGGCATGTCCGCCAATTCGAGTTTATCGGTCTTGCGGCGGCGCAGCACAAAGGGAGCCACGATTTTGCGCAGATGCACAGCCCTGCGCTGCTCATGCTCCCGGCGGATGGGGTGAACGAAATTATCGGTGAACTGCCGCCAAGTGCCGAGGTAGCCGGGGTTGGCGAAATCCATGAGGCTCCAAAGCGAAGCGAGGCTGCTTTCCACTTCTGTGCTGCAAACGGCAATGCGCACGGGCACATCCAACGACTTTGCCATTTTGGTAATGCCAGCGTGCGGGTTCTTGATGCGCTGCGCTTCGTCCAACACGATGCAGTGCCAGTTCATTTCACGCAGCAAATCCACATCGCTTCGGAGGTCGTTGTACGATGCCAGCACCAAATCCGTATCGGCGGCGGGCGCTTCGCCACGGTATTCTTCCACCTTTATTTTGCTCGCAAATTTTTCAACCTGCGTCACCCAATTGGCGTGGAACGCCTGTGGCACCACCACGAGTGCCTTATGGGTTTTCAGCAATCCTTCTTCCTTGAACTTGGCAATAGCCGCCAATATGGGTAGCGTCTTGCCCAGCCCCAAATCATCTGCCAGCACGCTGCCGAAGCCAAGTCGGGCATTTTTCAGCAGCCAATCATAGGCAATGAGTTGGTGCAGGTAGGGGTCAACCGTGAGGCCACGGGGCAGGTTGGTCTTGGTCGGCACCGTGTATTCACGCAGGGTCGTAGCAGCGTCCAACGAGATGCTGACCGCCATTCCCGAATATTCTTCACTAAGCAAAGCTTGGAGCAAGTCGTTGCCAACGGGCTTGGGCGGCTCCTCCAGTTTATCGAACAGGCGCATAAGCTCATCCTCATCGAGCAGCACGTATTTGTCGTGCCATTTCACAAGGCCGTCTTCGTTGCGCACCAACTTTTCAAAATCCTTTACGGACATCATTTCGTTGCCCATCTGCACCTGCCATTCGAAGCCAATGGCTTCTTCAATTGGCACATGCCCTGTCGCCTTCTTCCGGTTCAGCCGCTTTGCGAGGAGAGCCGCTTTTGGCGTCACTGCCGTTTCCATGCCTTGCGGCAAAATGGTTTTGATGCCAAAAACAGCCACCACAGGCTGCGTTTGTACCATGAATTCGAGGAAACGGGTGGGGTTGTAGTTGGGCACATACTTACCTTCGGTGGCAAGTATCTTGGCCGTAGGCGGGAAAATATCAGCCAAGGGGGCGATGTCCTTCACCACATCATCCTTCACGTGCTCAAAGCGTTTTTGCTGCAAAAACTGGCTGAAGGTTACCGGCGGCACCAACGGGGCCGAGCGCTGCTCCACCAATAGTTCAATGGAGTATTCCCCATCCAAGTCTTCTACCCGCAGCACGGGTGCGAAATCTTTCCTCGGTGGGTAAAACGGCTGGAGCCAGCGCTGCAAAAGTTGTGCATCGTCTTCATTTTCAATGCTTTGCACAGCGTCAATGGGTTGGCCGTGCAGCAGTTTAATCACCACATGTTCATCCGGTTGCACGCTGTCCCGCACGCAATCACCGATGAACAACGAGCACAAAGTATTCAAGGTCTCGGTTTGGGAGAAGATAAGTGGCATACCGTTCTTTTCCACCAAGAGCAGGCTGGGCGGCAGCGACTCTGCCAATTTATCAAAAGCCAAGCGCACTTCCTCCACCGCCATCAGCGGCACCCAGCGGATGCGGTACACATTTTGGCCGCAGGCCAACAGTTGTGGCAAAATGGCACCTTTCTCTGCGATGTTCAGCGAAAAGGACATCACGTCGAGCAGGGCCGCTACGGTCGGGTGCGTGTCTCCGGGCGCTTCCAGGTCGTATTCCAATAAAAGGTGCAGCAATTCATCGGCATGAGCCTTGGCCGGCTTGTTCTTTTCGTCCCAGATATGCAGTTTCTTTGGGAAAAGCTGTGGGTCGAGCACCATTTGCAGGCGGTCGCCAGGCACTATGCTGCCCGTAATATCCGCTGGCGGGAAATTGCCCTTCAAAAACTTCTCAGCCGCCGCCGAAGCACTTTCGTAGCACTCAATCACGGCCTCCATCAGGTCAACCTCCTTATAGACAGGTTGCGGTTTGAACAGGCGCATCAAGTGGCCGCCCACTTCCGGCAGCAGCGTGAAGTCAATATCTGGCGCTACCGCAATGGGCTTTTTGGGCTTTGGCTCACTCCCCTCCTCATCCTCCACGGGCGGCGGGGGCGGGGGTTGCAGCAGGTTCTCAACACTTGGTACCTGCTCCGATTTTTTCTCCGAAAGCTGGTTATAGTAATCGTTAAGCTCCTTGAGCAAGTGCATCTCGTGCATCTCGAAAGCCAAGAACTGGTTCTTGTCCATTTCCTCGGCCATTTCAAAAATGACCGCCGAGACATGCTCGCAGGGCACACCCGATTCAGGGCAGGAGCAGTTTAGCGAAAAATCACGCCACGACTCCGGAAAAACTTTAATGTGTTGGCTCTCAGCGATTTTAAGCAGTTCTTGCGGAAGCTCCCGCCTGCTTATTTTATCCAATAAAGATGGCTGCTGGATGATGGCTTCCAACAACCGCTTTTTCTCGTCGGTGGTAAATAGGGGCACACTAATACCAACCCGGAAGGGTACAGGTTTGTCGCCTTGTACCTTCGCGTTGATTTGATTACCCTTAAATTCTATCGAACGTACCTTGCCAGTAATGGCAAGTGCTTTTCCTCGTGGTAGGCGGTTGCTATAATCAATCAGGGAAAGAGAATGTAGCCACTGCTGCCCCCACCACGTCACTCCATATTTTTTTGCCATAGTTGTTCAAAAAGGTGGCTATCCTACGGGTTGGGCGCAAATGTAATGCGCTTTGGGTAAAACCAATGGGAATCTTTATAGTTTGACATTGCTGTGAAGTTTTCAATCGGGAATTGATGGCAAGGCGCTATTTTCGCCCCGCTATCAAGACCAATAAACATGGCTGTAGTCAACGGCTTACACCACCGCTTGGCCGCACCACAACTGTTAAATCATCTCTTACAAACATGAAGAATTTAATCATCCTTGCCTTCTTTGCACTGTTTGCCTTTGCTTGCAGCAGCTCGGAGGGCGAAAAAGCTGGCAGCGAGCCAACCGCCGAAGCCCCAAAAGTGGACGGCGAAAAAATCTACAAGACCTATTGCGTCACTTGTCATGGCATCTACGGCGACATGGGAGCCAGCGGTGCCTTCAACCTGAAGACCTCTGTGTTGCCAGTGGAGGAGCGGATCAACGTTATCACCAATGGCCGCAAAGCTATGACACCTTTTAAAGATTTGCTAACACCTGAAAAAATTAAGGCCGTAGCAGAATACACACTTACGCTGAAACAATAATGTTTGTTCAATGGGCTTGGTGGGTTCGATTTGCTTCCAAACAAGTCGAACCCACCAAGCCCATTGAACAATTCAAACGACCCAAACTCATCCAACAAACAAAAAGCACCTACCACGTACTTGGCCTCATGTCGGGCAGCTCGCTCGACGGCCTTGACATAGCCTTCTGCCAAATGACCACGGCATGGGAGGCCGAGGTCTTTGTTGTGAAAAACTGGGAACTGCTCAAAGCCGACACCCTGCCCTTCAACAACGAATGGCAGCAGCGGCTGCGCACGTTGCCTTCGGCAACGGCCTTCGAGTTTTGCGAAGCAAACGCCGCCTTCGGCCATTATCTCGGCCAGTTGGTCAACCTGTTTTTCGAGGAAAAAAAGATGGTACCAAGTGAGGTTGACCTCATCGCCTCGCACGGCCATACCATCTTCCATGAGCCAAAGCGGGGCTTCACCACTCAAATCGGCGACGGGGCCGCACTGGCCACCACCACAGGCTGCCAAGTTGTGAGCGATTTCCGAACGGCGGACGTAGCCCTCGGCGGGCAAGGCGCACCGCTCGCCCCCATGGCCGACAAGCTGCTGTTCCCCGGCTTTGATTTTCATCTAAACATTGGCGGCATCGCCAATATCACCTACCACGCACCCGACCACAAAATCATCGCCTTCGATGTTTGCGGAGCAAACCAAGCCCTGAACGCCCTTGCCAACCTGCTTGGACAAGACTATGACCGTGATGGGCAATTGGCCGCCACTGGCAACTTAGACACCGATTTGCTGGCGGAAATAAATGGCCCCGACTATTTCTCGCAGCCACATCCAAAATCCCTCTCGAACCAGTGGGTACAGCAGTATTTGACACAAACCTGCCTGCGGGCCAGTTCGCCAATTGCCGATAGGCTGCACACCGTTTGTCAGCATATTGCGCAGCAATTGGAGCAAAGCATTGCGCAGCTCCTCAAAACCGAGGGTTCCCAAAAAGAAAAATACAGCCTACTGGCAACGGGTGGCGGGGCCTTCAACAGTTATTTGATGCAATGCATTCAAGCACGATTGCCAATGGTAAAGGTGGTCGTTCCCGAAGAAAATGTGGTGAAATTCAAAGAAGCACTGCTGATGGCACTGCTCGGTGTCATGCAAAAAGAAGGCACCCCGAATTGCATTGCCAGCGTCACTGGTGCAAAGCGGGATGCCTTTGGTGGGGCTTGTTTTCGCCCCTGAAGTAAATATTCAGCTACTCATCTTACTTATTCGCTGCGCAACGACTCCACCGGGTTTTTCACCGCCGCTTTTATGCTTTGGAAACTGACCGTCAAAAAAGCAATGGCCACCGCCAGAAAGCCCACCGCTGCGAACATCCACCACGACAAATGGATGCTGTACGCAAAATCGGCCAGCCAATTTTTCATGAGGTACCAAGCCAGTGGCGAGGCAATGACCAACGACACAACGACCAACAACAAAAACTCCTTGGCCAACAGGCCAGTGATACCCGCCACGGATGCACCCAACACTTTCCGCACACCGATTTCCTTCGTGCGCTGCTCGGTGGTGAAGGCCGACAGACCGAAAAGGCCCAAGCAAGAAATCAAGATGGCCAACAAGGCAGTGTAGAGCACTACTTTAGCCTTTTGCTGCTTGGAGCGGTACAGGTTTTGAAGGCTGTCGTCTAGAAAAGTATAATCAAAGGCAGAGGTGGGCAAGGCGGTATTGAAAGCGGCCTCCAACTGCTTTATCATACCGGACAAGTCGCCACTTTGGAAACGGACGAGCAAATTCACCCGTGACTCAGTATCTCCATCGTGGAAGCAATAAGGGCCGATGGGTTCGTGAAAGGAGTCGTAGTGAAAATCGGAAACCACGCCCGTTATTTCGTTTTTTGCCGAAATGAATTCAGGGATGCTCTTGCCTATGGCCTCTTCCGGTGTCCAGCCCATTGCCTTCGCTAGGTGTTCGTTGATGACGAGGTGAGCCACTGTATCGCCCTCAGCTTTGGTCTTGAATTCCTGGCCAGCGAGCAGTTTGAGGTCAAGGGTTTTGACAAAGCCGGGGTCGCAGCGGTTGGTGCGCACACTGATTTGCTCCTCCGCATTTTGGGGATTCGGGATGCTCCGAACACTGCCGCCCTTACCCGGAAATGCCTGCGTGCGGCATAGTTCCAACACACCGCCCACCCTGCGGCAATTGTTCTGTAAAGCGACCAACTCCTTGCCGGAGGCCGCGCCCATCGTGTTGAGTGACACGACGTTTTCGGGGTTGTATCCCAATTTTTGTTGCCTTGCAAAGTCCATTTGTTGGTACATCACAAACGTGCCCAACATGAGCACAAAAGCTGTGGAAAACTGCGCAACCACCAAGGACTTGCGCATCCAACTTTCATTGCTACCGCCACCGCCCAATTGTTTGGAGAGTATTTTTTTGGCCGAAAAAGAGGACAAGAACAGCGCCGGGTAAGCCCCTGCAATAAAAGTGACTGCCAACCAAATGGCCGCCGAGTAACCCAACAACTGGGGTGTGAGCAGGTCATGAGGCACCAGTTTGCGATCCAACAATTCGCCGAAGGCTGGTAAAAAAGCGGTCGCCAAGGCCAGCCCAAAGAAAATGGAAATCCCGGTCAACAGCCCCGTTTCGATATAAAAACGAAGGGAAAGTGCCCACCGTGAGGCCCCAAGCGTCTTATTGACGCCCACATCGAGCGCCCGCTGTTGGTAGCGGGCCGTGGTGAGGTTCATGTAATTGATACAGGCAATCAGCAGTACCAACAGGGCAAACCAGACCAGGTTTTTCACCTCAGAATAATCGCCCAAATGATAGGCGTAACTGCTGCCATATTCGGCACTGTGCAGGTGTACATCCAAGAACGGCATGAGGCTTATGGTGTAAAACCGCCGCTCTTTGGGCAGGTTTTCTTCCATTTTATCATTCAGCGCACGGCTCACGACAGCGGGGTCGGCGTTAGGGGCCAGCAGCAAGTAAGTAGCATAACTGGCGTTGTCCCAAGTGAGGTTTTGCGCCCATTTTACCGAAGCAAAAGAAGCGACGATGTTCGGGTGCAGCGTAGAGTTTTCGGGAAAATCCTTGTAAACCCCCTTGATTTGGAGGGTTTTCATATTGTCCAAAATCAGGGTTTTGCCCACCGGGTTCTCCGTGCCAAAATACCGTTCGGCAGTGTTCTGGCTAATGACCGCCATGTCCGGTCCAGACAAGGCGGTATTGGCATCGCCTTGCAAGAGCTTCACGTCGAACAGTTTTAAGAATGCGGGGTCCATGAAAAAAAGCGACCGCTCCAACAGTTTCACCTCGCCAGCCCGCATAAAGGCATCTGCCCCGAATTCGTTTTCCAGTACCCGCACGGCATTCTCCACGCCCGGCACCTGCTCCACAGCCGTTGGCGCAACGGCGTTTGGGGCCGCTGCGCTATAAATTTTCTCGCCGTTGAAATTCATCTCCAGGTTCACCCGGTAAATGCGAGAAGCATTGGTGTGAAAAGCATCGAACGAAAGCTCGTGCTGCACGAAAACGAGCATGAGCACGACAATGGCCAAGCCGATGGCCAAGCCCAAACTGTTGAGGCCAGCGAACAATTTATTGCGCCAGAGCGCACGAAAACCGAGTTTGAAATAGTTTTGGAACATGGTTCTGATTGTTGAATTGCTTGATTGTTGAATTGCTTGCCCCTTTGGATTTACTCGCTGCGCAACGACTTCACCGGGTTCGCCAGTGCCGCCTTTATGCTCTGGAAACTGACCGTCAGCAGCGTGATGGCAATGGCCGCCACTCCCGCCAGCACGAACACCGACCAACCGAGGCCGATGCGGTACTCGAACTTGTCTAACCAGCCCTTGACGATATAATTAGCCAGCGGCACAGCTACCAAACAGGCGATGGCCACCAGCCCAACGAATTCCTTCGAGAGCAAGGCCCAGAGGTTGGCGGTGCTGGCGCCTAACACTTTTCGGATGCCGATTTCCTTCGTGCGGCGCTCGGCCATGTAGGCTGCCAGGCCAAACAGGCCCAGACAAGAGATGAAGATGGCCAGCCCGGCAAACAGCGCCGACAACTTGCCAATGGTCTCCGCCATGTTGAACTTCTTGCCGTACTCCTCATCGGCAAAGCTGTAATCGAAAGGAAAGGCCGGGTTGTGCTTTTTGAAAATAGGTTCAATGGTGGCCAGCGCCGCCTGTGGTTCTTGGTTCGCCGACAGGCGGAACATCATGTAGCTGACCCAAGTCGGACTGTAGAGGTACATGGCCGGGCCGGCCTTGCCGAAGGGGTTTAACATCACCACGTCCTTCACCACGCCCACGATTTGCAGTTTTTGCTCGTTCCAGGTGATGGTCTCTTCCAAGGGGTTTTCCAGCCCCATCCGTTTGATGGCCGCTTCGCTGAACACGACGCCCATCGTGTCGGATGGGTGCAGTTTTGGGTCAATAAATCGGCCCTGTACCAGTTCCATGCCGAGCGTCGAGAAATAGTCCTCGGAGGTGGCAACGGTGGCAAACATGGCGTCGTCGGAAGGGTCTTTGCCTTTCCAGACCACGTCCTTCATATTGGCGAAAACCGCCGTCACGGGGCTGGACGCCTTCGTGACCGCCGACACCTTGCCGCTGGTCAACAGTTCGTTTTTCAATGGCTCGTATTTGCCCACCAAATCACCGGACATGGGCACCATCACTACCTGCTCAGGGTTGTAGCCCTTGGGGCGGTCTTTGCCGTGTTCGATTTGCCTATGCACGACCAAGGTGCTGATTATCAATGCAGTAGAAATGGCGAATTGTGAAATGACCAGCACCTTTCTCGGTAACAAAGCGGCTTTTCCAACACCCCCTAAGCCCATTGTGGTGGCGTTCCCCTTCAACACATGGATGGGCTTGAATCCCGACAAGAAGAAGGCAGGATAGCTGCCCGCCAACAGCCCGGCGAGCAGTGTGAATCCCAACGAAGCTGCCCAAAACACGGGGCTTTTGAGAGGCAGCGTAAATTCGCTGCTGGCCAATTGGTTGAAGCTCGGCAGTGCCAGTTTCACCATGAGCAAAGAAAGGCCAAAGGCCAAAAAAGACAAGAACATCGCCTCGCCGAGGTACTGTCCGATGAGCGCAACCCGGCTGGAGCCAAGGGTCTTTCGGACGCCCACTTCTTTGGAGCGGCGCTCAGAGCGGGCCGTGCTCAGGTTCATGAAATTGATGCAGGCAATGACCAGCACGATGAGGCCAATGATGCCGAACAGCCGCACGATTTCTATGGAGCCGCCCGCCAGCTTCCCGTTCTCGAACTTATCGTACAGGTGCCAGTCCTTGCAGGCGTGGAGGGTGACGTCGGCCTTGCTGTCCTTGTTGTTCTGCTGCACAAGGCCCTTT
>JADLHE010000025.1 GCA_020848965.1 Saprospiraceae bacterium | reverse complement strand
TATCGCCTTTGCTCAGCAGCCAAGCGCCCATCCAAATCACAAAGAAAAGCCCACCGAACAGCACTGAAACGATGAACACGGTGAACAGCGCCCGCCCTTTTGCAAAGTGTAGTGCCACTGCCACGGTTTCATCCACCGATTTGCCGTATCGAAGCGACTCGAATAGTTCGTTGGTGAAGGCTTTTACCACTTGGATGCTCATCATGGTCTCGCTCAAAACATTATTGGAATTGGCCAATTCGTCCTGTCGTTGCTTGGATAATTTCCTGATTTTTTTCCCAAAAAATATGGCCCCAACCACGATGATGGGGAAGGTGCCCAACATGATGAGCGATAATTTCGGTGCCATTACCGCCAAGATGATGATGCCCGAAATCAGCACAAGCACCTGTCGGATGAACTCGGCAATCGTGACCGAAAATGCGTTGTAGAGCTTCTCCACATCAGCAGTTAGTCGGCTGACAAGCTCTCCCGTGCTCCTTTCCTCAAAGAAAACGATGGGTAGGGTGATGATTTTGCTGTAAAGGGCTTTGCGCACATCGGCGATGCCCTGCTCGCTCACGGCAGCGAAGAGTTTTACCCTAAAATAGGACACAAAGCCCTGCCCGACCAATACGGCCACTAGGAAAATGCCGACTTGCTGCAAGCTGAGGCCGTATTTCGATTTGCCTTGTGCAATGTTTATCAGCTCGCCAGACATGAACGGGAACACCATGAACACCATGCTGGAAAGGAACAGCAGCACCAAGCCCACGATGATGCGCCAACGGTAAGGCCGAATGAATTCAAAGATTTTCAGTGCTTTACGAAGCTGGGAAAGGTTCAGTTTTTTGCTGGCTGGGGCTTCTATGCCGTTGGTCGAATTGTCTCTGGACATGGATGAAGTGCTTGCGGATTTTAGTGCAAAGAAAGGGAAACACCTGAGTAGGCGGCTGGTTTAGTTCAGCGTTCAAACACCCTAAACTTTGGCAAAATGAAGACAGCACTAAGGCCGCTCCGTTTGCTTTAGCACTATTTTGGCTTTGTCGGCCTTGCCAACCGCCTTCAAAAAGGCGATGAAATCCGGGTATTTTTCCTTCGGCAATATGGCGGAAGTGAGCACCAATTTGCGATGAACAATCAGTTTATTGTCCTCCATTTTGGCGGAAAGTTCATAGCTGCCAAATGGAGTTTGGAGTTGCTGCGGCTCTACCGAGCTTTCCAGTTCAAAGCCGAACGGAAGGGCAATAACAAGTTCGTCCGTTTCGGTGGTCCCTCGTGAATGGGCTTGGACGGACGACTTACGGCCCTGTTGTTGAGAAGGAATTTCCAATTTGTTGGTGAGCGGTGAAAGCGGCACGAAAAGGCGCTTCCCACTGCTAGTGGCGAACCTTGGCAGGCTTAGCTCCAAGTTTTGTTCAACACTTGGAATTCGGTCCCGTTTGCGGAGCAGGCTCAATGATTTTATCTCAAAATCACTGATATTCAATTGCTTATAAAGCACCTTGCGGCGCAATTCATCGGGGACACCCTCCAATTCTGCCAACAGGTTTTGGCTGATGCCGCTGTAAACATCCTTGGAAACCAAAGTAGCACTCCCATTTGATTCAAGGGAAATCTGCGTTTCCCGAACGATGGTATTGACCCGCTCATCGTATTTGGGCGTCATGACCAATTGACCGCCATCGGGTGTAATTATGAGCGCTGGCCGATGGTCGGTGAAGGTGCCCAAAAAACCACAGCTTTCGGTTTGGCTGGTGCATTCGAGCCAAACCGTGTCCTTTTCCATTGGCACACAAGCGATGGCATGAGTGAAGTATGGGTTAGGAAAATCCGGCAGCATGTTCTTTTGCTCAGCTTCCCCGGCCCTAATCAGCACATACTTAGCAGGTACTTCTATCGAGTTCAGCATCGAAACCATATAATTGCTGAGCCCTTTGCAATCGCCGTATTTGTATTGGTCCACCTTGGTAGCTGGTGCAGGTTGCCAGCCGCCCACGCCAAGCCCTACATAAAAATAACGGGTATTGGACTGCATATACTCATATACCCGTTTTATTTTGCATTCCATATCAGGGCAATCGGCCACCATTGCCTCCAATTTGGCCTTCAGTTCAGGGGAGATATTGCGCTGAGTTGCATTCAGTTTCTCAATGAATGCACCGAAAGACTGCCAGCTCCGCATATCGCCATCAATCCCGAAAAAACTGAACTCATTTGGTGCGAGCATAATTCGAGCTAGGTTCAATTCGCTTTCAGGTGTGTTTGGTTCGGCTTTAAATGGTGCCAAGTTGTTAAATTCCCATTGCATTGGCCCTTTTTGGGAATCGGCTGGCACATGAAGTTCTTTGTACCTAGCCTCCAGCCCATTTGGCATAGTGATTTGAAAATTAGCATGTTGCACGCCAACTTTTGGGCTATACTGTGGCTGAAAGTCTGGATAAAACATTAAGCCTTTATAAGTTTTAACCACCGTATATTCAATGGTATAAGGATATGCTCTGCTTGGTAGGTTCAGTTCCTTATACCTTACATCGTTTATGAATTGGGTTAATGGTTTCCCATCTTCTATATCCTTTCTTCGGAGGTTGCGAACCAATTTGCCATCGGCATCATAAACACTGGCTTCAATATCCTCTATTTCCTCAAATTCGTAATAATAAAACCTTGGATTCGCTGCCTGAGCTACCCGGTCGTTGAGCAAGGTCATCACCAAATGCTCCGTCTCAATGGCTTTGCCTTTATCAAGCACTTCGAAGCGAAGGTCATGCTCCCGAATCACCAAATCAGCACCTTTGGTTAAACTATCTGGGATTTCGGAAAACGGGTATTTAACCTGCGCCGACAACTCAGACAGACCGAAAAATAGCAATATTGAGAACCTTAATTTATTCATTATAAATGTTTCCTTAAATTTTCGATAAAACAACTTGTTCCTCCATTTTGGCCACCATCATACTGTAAAAACTCTGCAAATCTTGGTAGCGGTCTGCCTCGATAAAATCATTTTTCAGTCGCTTTTTAAGATTGATTTTTACCAGCTCTGCATTGCTTTCCACAAAATAATCAAAAGTAATTTCGTTGTCACCAAACGCCATTTTAGCACCCTTGGGCATTTCTTCCACTTTATAGCCCGCAGGTATTTTAAAGGTCAGGTTAATTACTTCCTCATGCAATGCGCCGAAGTCAATATGGAATTTCCTCTCAGGATTTTTAAAAGGGTTTTCGTGCAGGCCCAAGCCCTGCATGGGCGAAAAATAGATTTTGTCTGCTGCTGCATTTCCGAAACTAGGTGTTTCAAAGCTAAACTCCGTTTTCAAGCTGGGTTCCCGCCATTGGTCGGCTTTATCGGCCTTAACCGATTTCAAAGTCCCATCCACAAACCAGTCCTTGAACTGTTTTTTGACAAAAGCTTCTTGGCTTTCACTTTGAATAAACTTTCTAGCTTTCACAGCACCGTGGCCACTTTCCATATAGGTTACGTTGCCAGAAAGCCCAGCTTCAGCGGTCAATTGAAGGTTGGCAACTATGGCCGATTTTGTAGGCACTTTGCTTTGCAATGGAATCCAATCAATGTTTTCTTCGCTTTTCAGCAATAGACCTTGGCCATTTAAATCATCCTTGGCCAGTAGCCCGATGGGGTTCGGGAACCCAGCCATATCCACCAAAATCAGGCTGCTGTCTTCCGCCATGACCGCCGCTATCACTCGGTTGAACTCATCCGTGGAAACCCTGAACGGCATGATGCGGCCATTGTCGGTGGTGCTCACCAAGACTGGCCACGACTTGACATTGACCCTTCTCAACATATTGATAAACAACAGGTTGAGGTCGGTAGCAGAACCTTGGCGGTCTTTCATCAAGGCGTCCAAGGTTTGGGTTTTCCAGATTAAATCAAAGTCTTTGTGTTGGAAATTCTTACCGATGTATTCGTACACGGCAGCGGTTTTTTCCGTCACCCCATTTAGGCCTGCGGTACATTGTTGGGCTGGGCCTTCGGTAGCTTTTTCGGAATTAAGGATGGGGCCGTAAACATCTTCGAGCATGTCCCGGCCCAAAGCTTGCCAAGGCTGGTTGTAGGTGGTGGGGATGGTGTTCGTCAACCTGTACGATGTGCCAGTTGGCACAAAATCCGTTTCATAAACCGCCTCTACATCAAAATCTATGCGAGCTACATAGTCCAGTGCTGAATTGACAAAAGGTTCTGTTTTAAGGGCAGGCACATTCTCCATGATGAAGTGCATTTTATTGGCCGTGTAGTCCAGTTTAATGTTCTGGACCTTGCTGGTGGCGACCAAACCATCACTTCTTTGGATATAGGAAATACTGATGGATTCGTTTTCATTGGACTCTTCCGCCAAGGTGTAAGGCTCCCATCCTTGCGACATTTTTTTGTACTGCACAAACGTGGGCACTGAAGAACTGAACTCACTCCAAATCGTTGGGATATGAACCTGCTGGAAACGCCAGCCATCCAGCATACCGACGCCACCTTGGTTGGTCATCGTGTACTTGTACTCGATGATAGTCCCCTCTTTTACCGCAGGTATCGAGAACTTGGTGATGTAAAGGTTTTTGGTCAGGTTTTCCTCAAAAATATTTTCCTTTTTAAGGTCGGTTTCCACCAATTTGCCGTTCTCCATATTGTAAGCAGTGGCTTTCAGGTCACTCACTTTTTCGGTTTTTCGGTGGAAAATGGCATTGTCGGCCAACGAAAGTGCTTCTTTGTTGAAAATCTTGATGCGTGTATGGCGCTCATACACCAATACAAAACCCTGATTATCAGTGTATCGGTGGCCAAGTACGCCTTTGTCAAACAGCACCACGGCCATTGCGGATGGGTCGCCGCTATAAGAAGCCATCTTGATTTCTTCCTCAGAGATTTTACCAAACTTGGTCTTTAGTTCCTTTTTTTGGGCATTCAACGGGCTGAAAAATAGCACTCCGATTACCATTAACAGCAAGGGAAAATAGCGTTGCATGAACTTAGGATTTAAGCATGTGACATTACCAAGTTGTTTGCAAAAACTGCGTGAAATGAGCTTGCGCTAAGAACTCAAATGGAAAGAGTTGGTGGTTTGCAAGGTTATTTTCGGTTTTCAGCATTAAACATGATAAGCTTACATAGCGTGGTGAAAAACTAGGTTTAAACAGATTTATTGTAATATAAAATCAGACCAAAATTAAAGAAATCCGTTCGTCCTAACAAGATTTTACGCAAGAATTTTTTCCACAATTTCTGCCAGTTGAGGCGGGTATAATTTATCGCCCAGCTTCCCTGCCATTTTGTCACTTTCCTTTCAAACTTTCCTATCTTTGTCGCCTCAAAATCAAACGCAAGCGCATGTACGACAACAACCCAACCTTGGTTGGCATCAAGAAAGAGATAGACGAGACGAAGCAAGGCCAGGTTTTTTACGATGAAAAAACCTTGGCAGATTCCAGCTTGGCAGAAGGCCAAAAGCCCAGCAATGGCAAGCATTTTTACATCGAAAGCTACGGCTGTGCCATGAACTTCAGCGACTCGGAAATCGTCGCAAGCATCCTTTCCGACGTGGGTTTTCGGCCTACCCGGCAATTGGAGGAAGCCGACCTCATTCTTGTAAACACTTGTTCCATCCGGGAAAAAGCCGAGGAGACCGTTCGCCAACGGCTCAATGTTTTTGCCAAGCAAAAGCGCCGACGCCCCGGCACGATGGTCGGCGTGCTGGGCTGCATGGCCGAGCGGTTGAAGAGCAAGTTCCTCGAAGAGGAAAAACTCGTGGACATGGTCATTGGCCCGGATGCCTACCGTGACCTGCCAAACCTCGTTGCGGGAGCAGAAGAAGGCGAACGGGGCGTCAACGTCCTGCTATCAAGGGAAGAAACCTACGCCGACATCAGCCCCATGCGCTTGGACGAAAATGGCATCACGGCCTTTATCTCCATCATGCGGGGTTGTGACAATATGTGCTCGTTCTGCGTCGTGCCGTTCACCCGTGGGCGGGAGCGCAGCCGGGACTGTTTCAGCATTGTTTCCGAGGCACAAGACCTCTACAACAGGGGCTACCGGGAAGTAACGCTCCTCGGCCAAAACGTGGATAGCTACAAATGGCAAAACCCTGAAACACAGGCGGTTGTGAGTTTTGCCCAGCTCTTGGAAATGGTAGCGCAGGTACACACTGACCTTCGGGTTCGCTTCTCTACCTCGCACCCAAAAGACATTACCGACGAGGTGCTGCACACGATGGCCCGCTACGAAAATATCTGCAAATACATCCACCTGCCCGTGCAGAGCGGCAACTCGGTGGTGCTGGAGCGAATGAACCGCACCTACGACCGGGAATGGTACATGGAGCGGGTGCATTCCATTTACCGCATTATACCAGAGTGCGCCATCAGTTCGGACATCATCGCTGGCTTCTGCGGCGAGCAGGAGCACGAGCACGAAGACACCCTCAGCATGGTCGAATGGGCCAATTACAGCATGAGCTATATGTTCTTCTACTCCGAGCGCCCCGGCACCTTGGCTGCCCGCAAATACCCGGACGATGTGCCGCACGAGGTGAAAAAACGCCGCTTGCAGGAAATCGTGGACAAGCAAAGCGAGGTGTCGCTTCGCCACAACAAAGCAGATGTGGGCAAAACCTTCAAAGTGCTGATAGAGGGCGATTCAAAAAAATCGGACAAGCAGTTCAAGGGGCGCAATTCGCAGAACAAAATGATTGTGTTCCCGAAAGTAAGTGGCTTAAAACCAGGCGATTATGCATGGGTAAGGGTAACGGACGCCACCAGTGCGACGCTGATGGGGGAAGTGAGTTTTCCTTGATTACTTAAAATGAAAATACTCGGCAAAATAGCTTTTTATTGCTTGTTCGCCTTCGGTGCAATTCGGCTTTTTAGTGGTTTGAGCCATCTCTGGCCTCTGCTTTATGGCAATGCCAACCAACAACTACCTGCCTCGGAAGGCAGCCAACGGCGCTACTATCGGTTCGACAACTTCGAGGCGGTGCCAATGGACAAAACTCAGGTGGGCTTAATGATTTTTACCGGGCTTGCGATGATTCTAATGGCCTTTTACATCCGCAAAAAAACGGAAGAGGGGATGAATGGAGAGAAAACGGGGCCATGAGTTGGCCATAAATGTCCAATAATACAAATCGTATATTCTTGAGAGATAAAGGAAAAAGCGAGGGGGAGGCCCATTTTCAAATTGGGCAGACATCAAGCAACTACTTGGTTTATTGCACTTCTTTGCTGCTTTTTATCCCATTTTTCTTCATTGCGCTCAGGCTGACCGCCTTTCACACCGTGCCATTCGACGATTACACGAGTTTTATACTTTCAATGGACGGGAAAATGCCCGCATTTGAATTTTATTCCCCGCAGGGCTATCGTTGGTTGTACTTCGCAATGGGGTTTGTCGCCTACAAAGTCCTTCCGCTGATAGATTTCACCAATTTGGACATATCCTCGAATTTGGACGAACTGAGAGCCAACCAAGCCTTGGTTTTCATCTCATTTCTGTTCCTCCATTTCTTTTTTTTCGTCAATTATCTAATCATCAAAAACCGCTTGTTCAAACCAATTACCCATGCAATTGCGGTGGGTTTAATCATTTGGTTATTCGCTTTCCCTATATCTTTCTATGGCATTGACCCCCTCACGCTTTCATACACCAGTTTACTATTGTTGTGCTTGGGGAAGCCCAAAATATTCGTCCCTTTACTTATCTGTTCCGTCTTCGTCAATGAGAAGATTGGATTGCTTTTCCTCAGCTATTTTGGCATTTCACTCTTGTTTCAAAAAAAAGATAAGAAACTGATAATCAATAGCTTGGCAGCCCTAACCACAGTTAGTCTTTACTTTCTTGAAAGAGCCATATTCCAGTTCCCCGGCTATGAAAACCAAACCGACGTCTCACTGGTTTTTGAAAGGGTACAGCTAAGCATCCCTTTCTTGTCCGGCATGAAGGGATTCTATATGAACTGGCTGCCACTACTCTTGCTCACGGCCATTTCCGTCGTGGCATGGAAAAACGGGATATTCACAACTGAAAACCCATTGGCCGGCAAGGCCATCCTCTGTTTGCCGCCCCTGTTTTTCATGCTTGGGGTCTTTGCCTGCTCCGACTATGGCATAGGGCGGGCCAGCTTGCACACCATCCCATTTTTCACGGTGCCAGTTTCACAATTATTGGAAAAATTCAACCTCAAACTCTCAGAAAATCCAAAAGCAATAGGCTAATGTCAACCATACAATCCATAAAACAACGCTTCGGCATCATCGGCACATCGCCGCTGCTCGACCGTGCCTTGGACACTGCGACGAGGGTCGCCAATTCCGAACTGACCGTGCTTATTACCGGGGAAAGCGGCGTCGGCAAGGAGAATATCGCCAAAATCATCCATGCGCTGAGCGCCCGAAAGCACAACCAATTCATCGCTGTGAACTGCGGGGCAATACCCGCCGGCACCATCAACTCGGAGCTATTTGGCCATGAAAAAGGGGCGTTTACCGGAGCCGTGAATGACCGGAAAGGCTACTTCGAGACCGCCGACAAAGGCACTATCTTCTTGGATGAAATAGCGGAACTGCCCACTGATACCCAAGCATTTCTGCTGCGGGTATTGGAGCAGGGCGAGTTCATAAGGGTAGGCTCCTCCAAAGTTGAAAAAACGGATGTGCGGGTGGTCGCCGCCACGAACGTTGACTTGGAAGACCGGGTGCGAAAAGGCAAGTTTCGGGAAGACCTTTTTTACCGATTGAACACCGTACCCATAAGGATTCCTGCGCTGAAAGACCGCCGGGAGGACATCAACCTGCTGTTCCGAAAATTTGCGATGGACATGGCCGAGCGCTACCACACCGACCCCGTCCGACTCGATGAAGAGGCCCGCCAATTGCTTGAAAACTACCGCTGGCCCGGCAACGTCCGGGAGCTGAAAAACGTTGCGGAGCAAATATCTGTGCTCTCCGAAAACAGGCTGCTCACCGCCTCGGAGCTGCTCCAATTCGTGCCGAATATTGGGAAAAGGCACCTCCCCATAGTGGCACCGGATGCCGAGGGTCGAAGCAGCGAAGGATTTCAAGAAAGGGAGATACTTTACAAGTTCCTTTTTGAAATGAAAAGCGACTTGAACGACCTGAAAAACCTGGTGTTCGAACTCGTTCGCCAAAATGACCTCACCATGCCGGACACCAGTAGTTACAGGGCTTTGCAAGCCCCGACCTACCCTACCGCTGGCCATTTTAGCCGCCATGATTTTGAAAATCACGAAGCTGATTTCCCGAACATCCGACCAGAAGAAAACCCTGACACCTACCGCCCGATTATATTGGACAAACAGGACAAGGACTTTCATAAAGCCGAGATTGTGGAGGCGAGCCTGAACCTGTTCGATATGGAAAAAGACCTGATTTTAAAGGCTTTGAAAAAGCATGGAAACCGACGGAAGGAAGCCGCCGCAGATTTGGGCATTTCCGAGCGGACCTTGTACCGAAAAATCAAAGAGTACGAGTTGGATTAAGTTATGTTTTCAACCTGAAACCCTTACCCACTTTCACCTGATACCTGTTTATGATTCATAGAATACTCATCGCTTTAGTTGCCGTGCTTCCCGCTTTTGCTGCTGCGCAAATTGCAACTACCACGGCTGCGCAACGGCTCGCTGGCTTTGAAAAAAGACAGGAGCTTCGACAAAAGTCCTTGGTTGCAAACGTCCCATTCAAATCCATCGGCCCTGCGGTGCAAAGCGGGCGGGTGGCCGATTTGGACGTTTGGGAAAAAGACCCAACCCATTTCTACGTGGCATACGCCAGCGGTGGGCTTTGGAAAACGGAGAACAACGGCCAGTCCTTCTCGCCCATATTTGACAAGGAGGCGGTGATGACCATTGGCGACATTGCCGTGGATTGGCAGCGGAACGTAATTTGGGTGGGCACTGGCGAAGTGAATTCCAGCCGTAGCAGCTATGCCGGCGTGGGCATGTACCGCAGTGGCGATGGCGGCAAAACTTGGCAGCACAAGGGCCTTGGCGAAAGCCACCATATTGGCCGGGTGGTTTTGCACCCCACCGACCCGAACACGGTTTGGGTGGCGGCGCTGGGTCATCTTTATTCTCCAAATCAAGAGCGTGGTGTTTACAAAACAACGGACGGGGGGAATACCTGGCGGCAAGTCCTTTTTGTGGATGAAAACAGCGGGGCGGTTGACCTCGTCATTGACCCAAAAAACCCAAATACGCTCTATGCTGCTATCTGGAACCGGGAGCGCAGCGCCTGGAATTTGGTGGAAAGCGGCAAAGGCTCCGGCATTTACAAAAGCATGGATGGCGGCGAAACTTGGGCCAAGGTTTCTGGCAGTGGCAGTGGCTTTGTGGACGGCGTGGGGGCTGGCCGCATTGGCCTGGCATTGGGAGAAAAAAATGGTAAATCGGTCGTCTATGCCATTGTTGACAACCAAAATCGAAGGCCCAAAACTGAGGATGCATCGAAAGAGGGCTTGACGAAGGACGCATTGCGGAGCATGACCAAAGAGGGGTTCTTGAAATTAGACAAGGAAAAACTGAAGACTTACCTGAAGGACAATGATTTCCCAGAAAAATACAGCGCTGACAAGGTTTTTGAGCTGGTGAAAAACGACGAGATTTTACCGCTGGCCTTGGTGGAGTACAAAGAGGATGCGAACACGCTTTTGTTCGATACACCGGTGGTGGGTGCCGAGGTGTATGCCAGCCTTGACGAAGGCAAGACTTGGAACAAAACCCATGACAGCTATCTGGATGACCTGTTTTACAGCTATGGCTACTATTTTGGGCAAATCAGGGTGGCACCGCAGGATGGCGACAAGCTTTATATTTTCGGGGTACCCATTTTGCGCAGCAGCAACGGGGGTGAAACTTGGGTGTCCATCAATGGTGAAAACGTTCATGCCGACCACCATGCCCTCTGGATAAATCCAAACCGCCCCGGACATCTGGTGCTGGGCAACGACGGCGGCATCAATATCAGCTACGACGACGGCGAAAATTGGGTAAAATGCAATACGCCACCCGTTGGGCAATTCTATGCCGTGGCAGTGGACAAAGCCAATGATTACCAAGTATATCGCGGTCTTCAAGACAATGGTGTTTGGGTTGGCCCACATGATTATAAGGCTAGTGAAAGCTGGCACAGCACAGGGCATTACCCTTATAAATCACTGCTGGGCGGCGATGGAATGCAGGTGGCCATTGATAGCCGGGACAATGAAACCGTCTATACCGGCTACCAATTCGGCAATTATTTCCGCATCAACCAGCGCACCGAGGAGTCGGTAGGGATAAGCCCTGAGCACCAACTTGGCGAGCGCCCACTCCGCTGGAACTGGCAAACGCCCATCCACCTCAGCCAGCACAATCAAGACATCCTATACATAGGCGCAAACAAATTGTACCGCTCTTTGAACAAAGGAGCAGACTGGGAGGCCATATCAGGAGACTTGACGAAAGGCGGCCAGAAAGGGGATGTTCCTTTCGGCACCTTGACCAGCATCCATGAAAGCCCATTGCATTTTGGGCTGCTCTATTGCGGTAGCGATGATGGCCTTGTACATATGACAAAGGATGGCGGCAATACTTGGCAAGATGTTTCCGAAGGGCTTCCCACTGGCCTTTGGGTGAGCCGGGTGCAGGCTTCGGCGCATGAGCGGGACCGTGTTTATGTGAGCCTCAACGGCTATCGAAATGACAATTTTGAGGCATTTATTTTTGTATCCGAAAATAATGGCTTTTCTTGGCAGCGATTAGGAACAGACCTCCCTTTTGAACCCGTCAACGTTCTCAAAGAAGACCCCATAAATCCCAACTTGCTGTATGTTGGGACTGACCATGGGCTTTATATCTCGGTTGACAGGGGCCAACATTTCATGGTGATGGACAAGGATTTGCCCGCCGTTGCGGTGCATGATTTGGTGATTCACCCAAATGAAAATGAGTTGGTATTGGGCACGCATGGCCGTTCCATTTTTCTGGCAGATGTACAGCAAGTTCAACAATTAACTGACAGTATCTTGGACTTAAGTATTTTTGCGTTTGAAATCCCAAAATTGAAGTTCAGGGGAAATTGGGGAAATGCATGGAGCACTTGGAGCAAGGAAATACCAGAGCCGGATGTTGCCCTCTGTGTGTTTTCCAAAACGCCCGGAAAAATTAAGGTAAAGGTCATGTCAAATGACCTGAAATTGTTTGAATGGGAGGAGGAACTGAGCGCAGGTTTGAACTACCTTGATTATCATGCAGAACTGGAAGAAAATGCTGTTGCACCGTTTTTGAAACAGCTAAACGAAAAAAAGAAAAAAGGAGAACAGGCCTCAGAATTGAAAAAATCTAAAAATGGCAAGCATTATCTAAAAAAAGGAGAGTACCAAATTTTGTTTGAAAAGGATGCTTTAAGATTGACGAGAAACCTAACAATTGAGTGACTTCAAAAATTAATTCCAAATGATTTATGGCAAAGCATTGCCAAACGGATTGAAATTAAATGATTACCAGGCCTGGGCAAACAAGATAAACTATTAGCAATAAATTTTTTACAGTATATTGTCCAGTCCTAAAAACAAACAAGTATGGCAAAAGTAATGGTGTTTATTGATGGCACCTGGTTGTACAGCAACCTGCGTGCCCTTGGGGAAGATTTCCAAGTGGATTATGGGAAGCTCCCGCACGTCGTAGGAAACCAAATAGCGAAGAAATTAGGAGACAAAAGCGTTGACATCGTGCGCATCTTCCTGTTTGGCTCCAACGCAACCAACTACCTCGACGCCGACAAGGACATGGTGAAGCGCCGAAGGATTTTTTACGACGTTTTGAGGGAAGAGTACAATTATGAAGTTGAAGTTTACCTCGTTGACTACCGTGGACGACGACTTAAACGCAAAGACAGGCACCCCGACGATGATTTCTCGCCCGAAGAAAAATGCGTTGACATCGCCCTCGCTTCAGCAATGCTCTATTTTGCAGCACTTCCGCTCGCTTACGACATCGCCATCCTGATTGGTGGCGACCGTGACTACGTGCCTGTGCTTCAAAAAGTAAGGCTGCTCGGCAAACGTGTGGCCATTGCCAGTATCCACGGCGCTTGTTCTTTTGAGCTTTCGGAAGGCAAGAACCTAAAAGGTGTGCGGGATTTCGATTTGATTTGGCTCAACGACCTCATGGAGGATATCCGCATGAACCCTGAAATGCGGGAGGTGATGTGCAAGGCGCCATTTCACACTGGCCAAAACCCGATTCAGACAGACGAATTTGTCCGGAAAAACAGGGCATTTTACTGCAAGGATTGCCGGGAGAAGATGTGGATGCAAAAAGGTGCAGATTATGACTACGAATTGGAAGAGGATGAAGACCGTATAAATTCTGAAGAAGGCTCTTCCTCCTCCTATGAATATGGCCGTGTTCGGGAACAAGAACATGCTTTGCCAGCCGAAACCAACGGGCTTCGCACAGGTGATGCCTACACAGGCGTCGTCAAACGCTTGATGGAGTTCTGTGGCTTTATTGGAACACCCATCGGCGATTTCTATTTTGGCATGGACGACGTAACAGGAGGCACCGAGTTCACCAAGCTTCGTGCTGGCGACCGAGTGGACTTCATCGTTTCCAGAATGCCGAGGAAAGAATTTCGTGGAAGGGATGGCAATGGCAATGCCGAGGATGTAGTCCTCATCAGCTAAAAAATGATATTTCTGGGTCGGCATGCTCGTACATGCCGACCCAACCCATTCTTACCAGCACAAGCAAGCAATCATGGAAAAGCGGCTTTCTATCTTCGCAATTTTGGTTTGCTGCTTCGCAAATGCCTTCGCTCAACAGCAGGAACACTGCGCCACGAAGCGGCTTTCCACAGGTTCTATTCCGGCATTTACTCCTAAACCCAATATCTCCGAAAGAGCGGTAGTCGCCATCCCCGTCGTCGTGCACATAGTCTGGAATAGTAGCGAAGAAAACATTTCTGAGGAGCAAATCCAATCGCAAATCGAGGTGCTTAACCAAGACTATAATGCTGAAAATGAGCAGATTAGCAGCGTTCCCGCCATTTTTAAACCAGCCATCGCCGATGTAGATTTCCAATTTTGCCTCGCCAGCAAAGACCCCAACGGCAACCCAACCAACGGCATCACCCGCACCCAAACCAGCAACAATATCGGCATCGGCGGCACTGCGGCCATCCACCATACCAGCCAAGGCGGCCACGATGCTTGGCCTCCAGAAAAATACCTGAATATTTGGGTCGCCAAGTTTGCGGGCGAAATCGGTGGCGTGGCCTCCTTCCCTGGTGAAGGGCCTGCCGACGAACAAGGTGTGGAGGTCAATTACAAACAGTTTGGCACCATCGGCACGGCCGCTACCCCACCCTACCACCTTGGCCGCACTTGTACCCACGAAATCGGGCATTATTTCAACCTGGAACACTTCTGGGGGCCGAACATCAATAGCTGATGCGATGAAGACGACGGCGTGACCGATACTCCCAACTCCTGCGAAACTTATATCAACCAGTGCCCCACGGGCAATGCCTTCTCCTGCACCCAGCCAGATATGTGGATGAACTTCATGAACTATACCGACGACGCCTGCATGGCCATGTTTAGCAAGGGGCAAAAAGAGCGGATGTATGAGGCATTGAGCACCTTTCGCCCCGGCCTGCTCAATTCCGACGGCTGTGCCAGCGTACCAACCCATGAAATTGCGGAGCAAAACAGCTTGGAGGTTTTTGGCAATCCAGTTGGAAATGAGGCGAAGTTCCAAATCAATTCATACAATAAGGGCCAGTGGGATTTGATGCTCATCAATGCAATTGGCCAAGTTGTGCAACTCGGCAAATTTCCTGCTAATCAGTTATTTACGATTGATTTTCACCAGCGGCCAAGCGGCATTTACTCTTTGATTGCTTCGCAAAAAGGCAGGACAATCTACCGCCGAATAGCAAAACCCTAAGCCCCACCGACAACCTATTCCATGAGGCCGTGCCAGTTGCCTTTATCCAACCGACAACCAACCACCGACAACCGTCAACCTACCATTTCACCCCCTCCATCAACTTATCCACCCGCTTGCTCACCGCTTCGTCCGTCACCAGTTCCGGTGCGTGGTGCGGCTTCTTTCTGGCATCAAAAACGAGGCCGCCCCGACAGCCCCAGTGCTTGTTTTCGATGAAAGATTGGATGCCATGAATGTCATGCGAGGGGTTCACCCTCGTGAAGCTGACCCAAAGGAAGTTATTCAAAGTGGCAGCGGTGAACTGCGAATCGTCCACCAGAACCACCAATGGGATATGCTGCTCGAAATAAGCGGCATAGCGCTCCAGTTCCTTCGTAAACCGTTGACAATCAGCCGCTCCCGCTTCTGCTTCAAACTTGCGGACTTGCACGGCCAGTACGCCCGGCAGAGCAAAAACGGGATTGGAAAAGCCTTCCGGCAAACTGAAATCCTGCGGTAATTCCGTTCGCAGTTCTCTTCTTTTTGCGCCGCAACTGGCGATGACCACCTTGCTTCCTTCGTTCCAGCCAGAGCCAGAATAGTCGAGCGTGTCCATCGTGGTGCGGGTCTGGAAGTGCAGGTCACGGGTCAGGTCAATGCGCTCCAGTACGTGCTTGAAAAACTGCGGAATGTCGTGCGAATCGAGCTTCGGGTCGTCGTCGCCATTGGCGATGATGAGAAACTTTGCGAGGGTCGTTTGCCCCTTGCCCAGCAGGTGGTTGGCCTGCGTCAGGATTTCCTCCGGTTTTGGCTCCCGAAATGGCATGTACCGCTCGCTACCGATGGCCAATAGCAGCGGGTGAACGCCCGACGCATCCACTGCATGTACTTGCCGAATGCCGGGAAACTCGCCCGTGGTCAGCGGCTCCACCACTTCATGGATGAGCCAACCAAACGACGAATCCTCTTGCGGCGGCCTGCCCACCACCGTGAAATGCCAGATGGCGTCCTTACGGTGATAGACGTTTTCGACCTCCATCACCGGAAAGTCGTGGGTGAGCGAATAGTAGCCGAGGTGGTCGCCAAAGGGGCCTTCCGGCTTTTTGAAATCCTTACGGATGGTACCCGTGACGACGAAATCGGCATCGGCGGAAAGGAGGTGACCATTCTCCCATTTATACCTAAACCGACGCCCGCCGAGCAGCCCGGCAAAGGTCAGTTCGCTCAGCCCTTCCGGCATGGGCATGATGGCAGAAAAGGCATGGCTGGGCGGCCCGCCTATGAAAATTGCGCATCGAAACGGTTCGTCGCTTTGGTTGTACTGCGTGTGGTGGATACCGATGCCCCGGTGCAGCTGGTAGTGCAGACCGATTTCCTTGTTCGGAACGTATTCATTTCCAGAGAGTTGTATGCGGTACATGCCGAGGTTGGTGTGCATCACATTGGTGTCCTTTGGCGGCAGCGTGAGCACCTGCGG
>JADLHE010000024.1 GCA_020848965.1 Saprospiraceae bacterium | reverse complement strand
TCGGCGGCGATGCTGAGTGCCAGCAGGTCGAGGAGGGGGTGTAAGCGCTCTTCCGGCAGCCCGTTTTTCCGCAAATATGCTTGCGCCAATTTGAACGCCACGCCACAGCCGCTCAGCCCTTTGAAAGGGTAGGGGCAGTCGGGTCGCATGGGGTCGAGCACGGCGTCGGCATTGGGCAGTGGGCCGTCGGGCAGGTGGTGGTCGCAGACGATGAAACCGATGCCGTGTGCCTTGGCATGTGCCACTTGCGTACGAGCGTTCACCCCGCAGTCCATGGCGATGATGAGTTGGGTGCCGTTGGCAATGGCGTAGTCCATGCCTGCCATGCTCACGCCATAGCCTTCCTTGTAGCGGTCGGGGATGTAAAAATCGGGGCTTGCGCCAAGACTGGTAAGGAACTCGTGCATCATGGCGACGGAGGTGGTTCCATCCACGTCGTAGTCGCCATAAAGGAGGATTTTCTCGCCATTGCGAAGCGCCTGTTCGAGCCGGGCCACGGCCACGTCCATGCCTTTCAAAAGGAATGGGTCGTGCAGATGCGACCAATCGGGGCGGAAAAAAGCCTTGGCTTCTTCGTAGTTGCGGATGCCACCTTGCGCCAGCAACCGGCAAAAAATAGGATGGATTTTCAGCGCTTGCTGCAAGTGCTCGGCAACGGCTTCGTCGGCGGCTTGGAGGGTCCAGCGTTTTCTCATAGGGGCGTCTTGTTTGGGAAACAATTTAGTTACGAAGGTAACAAAACCTATCTCATTTCAAGCCCATTTTTTTGGCCCATATAGATGAAAGAAAACATTTGCGCCAGCAGCCTTACTCCAATTTGGTAAGGATGAGCTTGCTGTTTGGCCGAATGGCCATAAGCCCAGTGGTTACAACGGTATCGCCAACTTGCAGGCCATCAATTATTTGCACGAAAGTTTCGTCACGGGTGCCCGTTTCAACGTCACGGAACTCTGGCGTGCCTCCCTTGAAAACGACCACTTTTTTGCCACGAGCCTGTGGAATGATGGCTTGCGAAGGCACCACGATGGATTGTCCAGCGCCGCCCGTATTGAGCATTACCTTGGCAAAGGTGCCGGGCAGTAGTGCGGGGTCGCTGCCAATGACGTTCGCCCGTATGGTCAAGGAGCGGGATTCGGCGGCCACGGCGGACTCGGCTGCGAGCACATTGGCGGTGAAATTGCGGCGGGAGCCTGCCACAGTGAATTGTATTTGCTTGCCTTTGGGAAACAGGCTGCCGTATTTTTCGGGTACGGTAAAATCCAGTTTCAATTGGTTGGTTTGGCTGATGGTGGTGAGCACGTTTGTGGGCGAAACATAGGCGCCGAGGCTGATTCTGCGCAGCCCCAATTTGCCGGCGTAGGGTGCCCGGATTTCCGTTTTGGAAATGTTCACCCGAACGAGTTCCATGTCTGCCTTGATATTGTTCACCTGCAATTCGCTCAGGTCCACCTCCTGCTGGCTGATGCCTTGGATTTTGAGGAGTTCCCGCTGGCGTTCCAAGGTTTTCTGGGCGATTTCAAGCTGTACTTGGAGCTTTTTCAGTTGGGCTTGCAGGTCGGCATCGAAGAGTTTTGCAAGCAATGCGCCTTTTTGCACGGTGGCACCTTCTTGGATTTGGAGCGAGACGAGCCTGCCTGATATTTCGGGGCGGATTTCCGTTTCCTCGAATGGCTGCAAGGTGCCGGGCACTTCCAGTTTTTCGGTCATTTGCTTTTGAATGGAAACGAAGCCATTCACCTGCACGGGCATGTCTTTTTTTGGGCCGCCAGCTGCTTGTGGCGCCTCTTCCTTTTTTTCTGATTTACAAGCTAAAACGGATGATAAGCCTATGACAACCAGCAAAAGGCATGATGATGGAAAAGACTGCTTTGGGCGCATAATAATTGAGTGAAATGAACAAGCCAAACACCGCTGCAATGCACAGGGTTTTTGCTTGGGCCAAAATTAGAAGTATTTGCGAAGCAATGATGGGCTAACGCAAAATCTCCGCATAAACCTTTGGAACCAGTACCTTCAGCGATGCCGGGCGGATGGCAAACTTGGCTTCGCCTTGGAGCAAAAAACCCTCCCCATCCATGTGCGCCCCGATGGTCTTTTTGGGCGTGATAATGACCGCTTTGCCCGAAAAGCACTCGGCGAGGCTGCTTTTGTGGAAACTTCGGGTCAAAAACCGCCAACTCTCAAGTACGTAGTGCCATTTCGGGGCTTCTTTGATGAGCAGCACTTCCATTTTTCCATCGGTGAAATTGGCCTGTGGCACGATGCTAAAGCCATAGCCATAAATGGGGGCATTGGCCACTTCTACGAGGAAACAACGCCGCTCTATTTTTTGACCATCTATTTGAATGTCAAGGAGTTGTGATTGGTAGCCAAGGGTTTCCTTCAAGGTATATCTGAAATAAGCCCAAAAGCCCCGCACCGGGCTGTCGTGCAGGTGCTTGGCCACTGCCCCATCAAAGCCAACGCCAGCGAGATTGACGAATGGCTGGCCGTTCAACGTGCAGGTATCTATGGTGATGGGAACGCCGTCGTTCAGGTGGCGGATGGCCTTGGCCACATCCCGGCCTAGGCCGAGGTGCCCGGCAAACCCGTTGCCGGAGCCAGCTGGCAATACGCCCAGCACGGTATTCGTGTCAATGAGTTGGCTGGAAACCTCGTTCACCGAGCCGTCGCCGCCGCAGGCCACCACTAGGTCGAAGCCTTGGTTCACGGCTTCTTTTGTTAGTTCGATGGCATGCCCGGCACGTTCGGTGTAGCTCAACTCGTAGTCAAACAGGTCGTAGTCGAGGTTGTCTGCAATCAATTGAGGCAGGTTCCGCTTTCGGTTAGCACCGGAGCGTGGATTGGCGATGAAACGTATCCGTTTTTTCCTGTTCATTTGAATACAAAATGCTTGAACATCCAATAATTGACCGTCAGGCCCATCAGCACCGCTACCAGTGTTTTTGATACAATATATTGAATATCAAGCAATTCGGTTAGTAGCCAGACCCCACCCGTATTGAGCAGAAGGCTCAGGCCGGAGGCAATGACGTAGCGTAACGCTTGCCCATGCCATTTGGTTGTGTTCCGCTGGAAGGCCCAATTTCGCAGCAACAAAAAACTGACCGTGGCACCGCAAAGCGCCCCGGTGGCATTGCTGTACACGTACCAAAGCTTCGCCAGTTCCTTTAGCCCGATGGTCACGAGGAAGTCGGTCGTGGTGGCGGTAATCGCCACCGCCTGCGAGCGCAGCAACGACGATTTTGCAGCAGTTTTTTCAGTAGGTTCGGCCATTTGCGGTGCAAAACAAATCAAACCATTCAAACTCCTCAAACAAATCAAACCCCTCAAACAAATCAAACTCCTCAAACAAATCAAACCCCTCAAACAAATCAAACTCCTCAAACCATTCAAACCCCTCAAACCATTCAAACCCCTCAAACAAATCAATACCAAACCGACACCTGTTCCAGCGTCTTCCTCCGTAAATCGGGGACGGTGGCCCCCTCCGCTGGGTAGCCGACGGGGATGAGCAGGTATGGGCGCTCATTATCAGGGCGGTCAAGGATGCGTTGCAGGAAGTTCATCGGGCTGGGCGTATGGGTGAGTGAACCCAGCCCAGCTTGGTGGATAGCCGCCAACAGGAAGCCGCAGGCAATGCCCACCGATTCGTTCACGTAATAGCATTTTCGGCGCTCGCCGCCCTCCATTTCATAGGCTTTTTTGAAAACGATGATGAGCCACGGAGCTATTTCAAGGAAAGGCTTTTGCCAATCGGTGCCGAGCGGTGCGAGGTCCCGCAGCCACTCCTCGCTCATGCGACCGTTGTAGCTTTCCCGTTCTTCCTCCTCGGCGGCCTCCCTGATTTTCGCTTTCACGGCAGGGTCGCCCACGATGCAAAACGTCCAAGGCTGCTTATGCGCCCCGCTCGGAGCGGTACTGGCTGTCATCACGATGTTCTCAATGATTTCCTTCGGAACGGGTCGGTCGGAAAAGAAGCGCAAGGAGCGTCGCCATTGCATGTTTTCGAGGAAATCATGGCTGCGCTGCAGCATTTCCTTTTCGTTGAAGGTTTGCGCCTGAAATGGGATGTGTGGGAACTCCTGCATGATGGAATTTTTGGTGAAATTAAGTATTGGGCGTGTTTTAATGGCAATGAAATAACTTGGATTCAGAAATGCACAGCTATCTTTCAGCTTTAAAAACAGCAATATGAACCATTTCAACATTCTTATTTCACGAATTGCCTTCGTCCTGATGCTAGTTAATTGTGCCTTGTGGGCAAGCGCTGCAAACGACCATGCGCAAATGCCAAGGGTGGCGCAGCATTCGGTTTTGCGCAAGGTGGATGGCTCCAAAATGCCAATCGGTTTTTCGACAAAAAGCAAAAAACATAACCGAGTGACCGAAAAGGGCAAGACCCTGAAACTGGCCCCGTGGGTATTGATTGGAGGAATCGTTAGTTTCCTCTTGGTTTTTCCTTTAAAGTTTTTCTATGCCTTCGTGGTGGTGGGGCTTGCTACGCTCATCGCAGGTATTCTAGCCTTGCTGCAATTCCGGCAAAACAGCGACCTGAAAGGCCGTTGGATGGTTTGGACGGGAATGGCCTTGGTGGTAATTCTCGGTGGCTTCTTCGGCTTGGTGCTGTATGCGCTGAGTAGGTGGTGAACCCAGTTTAATTCAACCAATATTTAATGTTCCGTTATACTTTTGAAAGGTTGAAACGGGAATTTTGTTTTGCTAAATTCCCGATTCTACCCAATAGCTTCCTTACCCTTTCACCCGCACCTTCCCCGCCAAATCCAGCATGAACGCATATTCCATTGCCACTTCCTTGAAGGCCCGGAAGCGGCCCGACTGCCCGCCGTGCCCGGCATCCATATTGGTGTGCAGCAGCAAGGGGTTTTTGTCTGTCTTCATCGTACGCAGCTTGGCCACCCATTTGGCTGGCTCGAAATACTGCACCTGCGAGTCGTGGAGGCCCGTGGTCACCAGCATGGCGGGGTAGTCCTGTGCCTTCACCTGGTCGTAGGGCGAGTAGCTGAGCATATAGTCGTAGTATTCTTTTTTGTGCGGGTCGCCCCATTCGTCCCACTCAAAAGTGGTGAGCGGGATGCTCTCGTCGAGCATGGTCGTCACCACGTCCACGAAGGGCACGGCGGCCACCACACCCTTGAAGAGGTCGGGGCGCATGTTCACCACGGCACCCATCAGCAAGCCGCCAGCGCTGCCTCCCATGGCGAAGAGGTTGTCCTTGCTGGTGTATTTTTGGGAAACGAGGAAGTCGCCACAGTCCACGAAATCGGTAAACGTGTTCATTTTTTTGAGCAGTTTACCATCCTCGTACCACTGGCGGCCCATCTCCTGCCCGCCCCGGATATGGGCTATTGCGTAAGCAAAACCCCTATCCAACAAGCTCAACCGGGAAGCGCTGAAGGTCGGGTCGGTGCTGTAGCCGTAGCTGCCGTAAGCATAGAGCAGCAGCGGCTGCGTGCCGTCTTTTTTAAAGCCTTTTTTATAGACAATGGAGATTGGAACCTTCGTACCGTCCTTCGCTGTGGCATAGACCCGCTCGCTGGTATAGTTGTTTTTGTCAAAACCGCCGAGCACCTCTTGTTGCTTCATCAGCTTTTTTTCTTGGGTCAAAAGGTTGAGGTCATAGACCGTGCTGGGCGTGGTCAGCGACTGGTAGCCGAGGCGCAGGATGCCGCTGTTGAAGTCAGGGTTGTTGGCGGCATAGGCCACGTAGCTGTCTTCGCCGAAGTCCACCGTATAGTCCTGCTTGCCGTCCCAGCTTTTTGCGCGGATGTGCACAATGCCCTTGATGCGCTCCTCCAGCACGAGGTGGCTTTTGAAAAGCGTAAAACCTTCGAGGAAAACATCGGTGCGGTGCGGGATGACTTCTTGCCAATCGGCCTTCCCAGTCTTGCCTTCCGTTGCGCTCATCAGGCGGAAATTGGTAGCGCCCATGTTCGTGCGTACATACCATTTATCCCCGTGGTCAACCGAGTATTCGAGGTTGCGCTCCCGTGGCTGGAACACCGTCCATTGGCCGTCGGGCGTATTGGCGTCAAGGTAGCGGTACTCGTTGGAGACCGTCTGCGTGGCGCTGATGAGCAGGTATTTCTTGGACTGTGTTTTTTCGATGCCGAGGTCAAAAGTGGCGTCGTTTTCATGGTAAACAACGGGGTCGTTGGCGGGGTCGGTGCCGAGGCGGTGCTTGCGGATTTCGACGACCCGCAGTGTTTCGTCTTTTACACCGTAGAAGACCGTCTTGCTGTCGTTGGCCCAAACGAAGCTGCCGTCGGTGTTTGGGATACGGTCGGTGAGCATTTTGCCCGTTGCCAAATCCTTGAAAACGATGGTGTAAATGCGTCGGCTGAGGGTGTCCTCGGCGTAGGCCAGGATTTTATTGTCGGTGCTGACATCGAGACCAGCGGCGTTGTAGTAGTCGTAAGGCTTGGCGGCCTCGTTTACGTCGAGCATGATTTCCTCTGGCGCATCCAGCGTTTTTGCCTTGCGGCAATGGATGGGGTACTCGCCGCCCTCCACGAAGCGGTAATAGTACCAATAGCCGTTGTCGAGCTGTGGCACGCTCTCGTCCTTTTCCTTGATACGGCCTTTTATTTCCTGAAAAAGTTCCTCTTGCACGTCTTTGAGGTCGGCCATGACGGCATCCTTGTAGGCATTTTCGGCGTTCAGGTAGGCGATGACTTCGGGGTTTTCCCGGTCGTTGAGCCAGTACCAAGGGTCTTGGCGGGTGTGGCCGTGCTCCACGAGGTCTTTTGGTTTTTGCGCCGCAAGGGGCGGCTGGGCGGTCATTTTTTCGTACATGGATGTTTGATTATCAGTGGTTTGCGTTGATTCGGACTTGCAAGCAATGAAATTGCTGGCCACGAATATGCAGCTTGTTGCGAATAAGAAGTGCGGGAATTGTTTCATAAAATCAAATGGCTTTATCTTTCCCTCATGGATGTGGCATGTATTATCGCCAATTGAGAGAATCTAGTTTCGGTGGCAGAAATCCGAGTGCGAGGATAGCCATTATTTCAAAAAAAAGATGGGTTTCCTTACTACAAATCGAAGGAAACCCAACCTAGCATTGTTAAAACACAAGGAAAAAAATATATGTCGTTACGGAATCATCTCCATCACAATCAGATTTGCCAAATAGTATGAATTGCTTGGGTGTTTCAGTATCGTATGCACGAGCAGCATGGAACGGTCATTGTTCGGCCCTTGGTAGATGGCGTTGCCGTCCAAGTTGAAATCAGCCCTTGAATAGCCTGGCAAGATGAAGTTTGCCAATGCGTCTGTATTATCCTCTGAGCCGAGCACAGCGGAGAATAATTTAAATACATCATTATTTGGACCTTGGTAAATTGCCCTTCGGTCGCCGTTGAGGTCACCAGCCCAGAGACTTTGTTTGCTGTTTGGCAAAATATGGCTCGAAGATGTCCCACCGTATAAACTTGTGTTGGTAGCGGTGAAATCTACCAATGGGGGAGCCTTAATGGAAAGCGCCCAAGGTGTTGAAGTCATCACGCCCAAGTGGTTGCGGTGGCGCACAGCCACGTAGTATTGGCCCGCTGGCAGCGATGGAAATGCAATTACCGACTCACCAGTGGCCGTAGTAATTGAGCCATCGCCGTGGAGCAACACGGAACAGGTGGCCAACACAGTGGTTGGGTCAACTGCTGACCTTATTTCGAGGAAAACCCAATCCACCACAGCTTGACTTGGGAGGGTCACGTCGAAGAGGCTCTGAGAGGCGATTTCGCCGCCGCCCTTCCCTTTGTGAATAAACCCGCCCATGTTGGTGTATGGCTCCATAAGCGGAACCATTTGTTTTACCAGAAGGTCGGAGCGCATTTCGCTGCCAGCGGCTGGCTGGCCATAGGTTGCCCCTGCGAGGATTGCCTTCAGGTAGAGCGCTGCAACGTCGCAGGTGTCGGTACGAACTTGAAGAAAGACGTTGCCACAGTCGTCGGTGGCAGTCCAAGTACGAGTTGTGACCAACCCATCACCGGACATCTGCGCTGCCTCATTATAGCCAAAGCTCGCTTGGTCGTCGCAATTGTCAATGGCGAATAGGTTGAGGCCAGGTTGTGGTAAATTAGGTTCGTTGAAGCAGTAAAAAGCTGGGTCGTTTGGAATGCTGCCTTCCACCACAATAAAGTTGACGGTTTCATTGGCGTGGCTGCCGTCCAAGTAGTTCCACTCCTGCACCCTGACTTCAAAGCTGTTGCTGGTGACGTTGCGCACCCGGACGGTGGCTGGGTCGGCTGCTGCAGATGCCAAACCGCTGATGATTACGACTGGCTTGGAGTAATTATGGGTGAGCGTGACTTTTTTCCAAGTTTGATTAACGGCGATTTTTCCGGGCTCCCCAACAAAAAGGCTTTCCTCATCAAGTAGATTTTCGCCCGCTTTCAAGGCCAAGTAGCCTAGTTTTTCGCCCAGATGGTTGACCTCTGCATCACCAGAAGTTTCCTCTTGGACATACAGCCTGATATTGTTTGTGGTTTCGGCCTTCGTCCGAATGACAAAAGCATCTGCCTCGTTGGTAGTCTGGGCAGCAGCGAAGAAAACTGGAGAAGCCGGGAAAGCAACTGGGTAATTCAAGACCTGCTCTGTGTGCGTCAAACTGTTCAATAGGCCAGCGGTCATTTGTCCGTTGCCTGCACCAATGTCTCCTTTTTCAATTGCCAACCACGACAGTTTTTCGACGAGGTGCAGCTTGTCGGCGGCTTCTTCTTCCATGAGCCTCACTTCAAAACCGGAGGTGGTGACGTTACGCACTTGTGTGCTCACCGCAGCGGCATCGCCACTGGTGGTTACGGTGGTAAATACTAGTGGGACAGTAGCAAAGGTGCTCGGGAACTTGACGTATTTCCAAAGCTGCGTTGTGTTTTGGGCAATGCCCGCAGCCATTTGCTTGCCATTTGCTAGGGTGTAAAGCCTGAACAGTTCGGGCTTTACATTGTCGTAAACGTTGATGAGTTGGTTATCCGACACCGAATTTCCACAAAGGTCGGTTGCCGTCCACGTGCGGGTGATTGTATAGTTTTTGCAAGCTCCCATGGTTGCCTGATTGTCTGCCTCGTTCATGGTAACGGAAATGCCTGGGCATGCGTCCTGCGCTACGATGAGGGGAGCGACTGGTATTTCATCGTCACAAGCGATGGTAATGTCGGCGGGAACGTTGAGCAGCACAGGAGGCTGCGTGTCGCCAATGCCAATGTTTGCAGTAGCGTTGGAGCAGCAGCCTGTCGCTAAATTGCAGACTTTGTAAACAAACTGGTCCGTAGCGCAGCCAGCAACGGTCGGCGAGTAATTGAACATGCCCAAGCTGTTCATGGAAACAGTGCCCTTTGTGGGCTGTGTGACGATGGAGTACGCAGGGCTTTGCAGGTTGCCGTCGTTGATGCTCACGATGCCGTCAAAAGGAACTTGAGGACAGGTTGAGTAGGCGTCATTTGCCAAAGTAGGCATGCCCACAGCCTGGCACTGAGGGTCTGCACAGTCGAGCAGGCCATCGCCATCGTCGTCAATGCCGTTGGCACAAACCTCGGATATTCCACCGATTATATAATCTTCCACCTCACCATCGGATGCACCTCCCACGAATGAAAGGCCACCTGCTGTGCTCAACCTGAACCTTGCACCAAAGGTAGTGGTCACGTTCCAGTTGGAAGGCACCTGCACGAGCAAGGAGTTGTAGCCAGCAACGACGTTTGCCTGAGGCTGTGTCTCGCTCGGGTCGTTGAAGTCGCCATCTGCATTCCAATCGAAGAAGGAATTGAGTTTACCCGTACCTGAGCTGATGATGATGAAATTGGCTATGGTGCCTGGAAGCATTGCTGGCACCAGCACACCGTCCTCGTCGTCACCATCAATGTCGTTGTCATCAAAATTGGCCAATGGCGAGGGCTGTCCGTTTCCGTCGGCATCTCGCTTGGTGCCAAGCATAAGGCCGGTGCTCATCAGGTGCTGCGGGCCAAATTGCTCGATGGACGTCGGGTAAATAGCAGGAAGGTCGCCATAGTCGGCGGCAATGCAGGGCATTACCAACAGGCCGCAAGGTTGGCCCATGTTAGGATTGGTGATGGTTTGCACCACTACGCCTGTATTTGAAATAATGTGGATTTCGCCTTCGTTCCAATCTGGTACCCAGAGCCGCCCGTCGGGTGCCCAGCCAAAACTTCCAGCGATACTAGAGCCTGGGTCCAAGGTGCAGAAAGCAGAAACCGCCCCAGATGTAATATCGTACCGGTATATGGTAAACGTAGGTCCACTTTCAACCCCAAAATACATATTACCGTCAGGTCCCATCGTCAGGGTGCTTGGGAAATCGGTGGAAACGAAAATATTGTTTTGAAAAACAAAATTCGAGTTGTATTTCTCGATTTTGTTGTTTCCCGGACTGCTCGATATTTTAGAAACATACATGTTGCCAAGTTCGTCAAAGCCTACACCACTGATTAATCCGGGCAATCCGACCGTCCCTAAGAAAGCGCCAGTATTGGGGTTGTATCGTAGAACAGAAGTATTCGTTGCTATATAAAGCATCCCATCAGGGCCTATTGCCATCTGCCAAATATTCTCCAACCCATTTGCGCCAGGAGGCACCACATTGGAGATAAATGCGCCAGTTGCTGCATTGTATTTATCTATTCGGTAGTTGGAGTTGAAGGAGACTAGCACTTGGCCATCGGGAGAGGCTATCACCTCGCTCACATAGGAGGAATTGCCAAAACTATTCAAGTTGCTTATGAAATTACCGTTCAGGTCAAACTGGTTCAAATGTCCATTTGCAGTGTTGTAGTTGCCCACAAGTATTTTAAAACAACCAGCAGGGCAGGTGGCATTATTGGCCACGTTGATGGTCACTTGGTCGGTGGCCGTGCAGCCATTCGTGCTGGTCACGGTCACGGTGTAATTGGTCGTCATGGGAGGTGCCACGGTCTTGGTCGCACCAGCGCCTAGGCCATGCGACCATGTGTAGGAATAAGGTGCAAACCCATTGGCTGCTGCGGCGGTCACGGTGGAATTGGTGTAAGGGCAGGCGGCTTGGTCTGCGCCAGCGTTCACCGAAAGGCCGTTTGAGCATTGCGGGTCGGAGCAGTCCATGAGGCCGTTGTTATCATCGTCAATGCCATTGCCGCATGTTTCCACGCAAACTGGATTGACGACCGTCAAAGGGTTGGAGGCAAGCGCAGTCGTGCAACCAGTCAGGCTGTTCCTGACCACCACATTGTTGGTTCCCGCAGATAAGCCTGTGAAGTTTTTGCTGCTCTGGTAGCTGATGCCATTGTTGCGGCTGTATTCGAGGTTTGGGCCTTCCGCCACCACGACCAAAGTGCCATTGTTTAAGACCGGGCAGTTGGTCGGGTTGGTCACCGCTGCTGTCAATACACTTGGCTTGCCACAGTCTGAGTCGGCGCAGTCGGCCAAGCCATCGCCGTCGTCGTCAATGCCGTTGGTGCAGACCTCTCCAAAACAAATGGTAGCCTCGTTGTAGGTATCGAAAATCGTGAAATTGTTGGTGGGGTAATATTTTGGTGCAAAAAGCCATGTGCCATGCTGTGCTGCCATGATGCCGTTGGTATTGCCAATACCATCCAAAAGGGTAGTAATATCAATGCTAAAGGAATAAGTCTGGGAATTGCCACTAGCTGTTATGGTCATCCCCGGGAAATTCTCTGAATAATTTCCTTGGGTCGGGGGGTAATAGGCGCTGCCCACAATCATGGTGTTCGAGATGTCAAATTTTGGGTAAACATCTAAAGCAGTGCCGGGAGTTGGGTCTTCACCCCTCGTCAGTACCAAATAAAAATGAGCGTTTGAGGGGTTGCTGCTGTTTGGGAACAATGGGTCGGTCGGGGAACTGCCCGTGAGCGTCATCGTAAAGCTCAGTACCTCAGTGTTTTTGTTGAACCTCACCACCAAGTTGCTGCCAGTTAAGCCCCATTGCGGTGTGAAGGAGTTTAATGTGAATCCCACTTCATTGCAGCAGTCTGTATCGTTGTTGTCAACTAATCCGTCGTTGTCGTCGTCCTTTCCATTTCCGCAAATATCCAAAGTGGCGCAGTTTGGGTCTTTAATGGAAGCAGACTGACTTGAGCCAATGTCTTGCCCCCCCTGGCCTGCTAAAGTCGGCATCCCGTTGACATCCACAGCTCCCGATAGTTCATTGTTTGCATCGAGGTTGGCTGCGCTAAACGCAGAAGCTCCCTCAATTGCGTCGAGGCAGCCGTCGTTGTCGCTGTCTTTGTCGAAAGAATCTGAAATACCATCGTTGTCACTGTCCGTAAACGGGCAAGCGACCGGAGCTGCCTGTAACCAAAGGCTGAAACTTTCTGCATTGGGAATATCGCTGTTGCTGAAATTGATACGTTGCATACCAGTACTTGGAACCCAGTTGAAGCCGCTCGAGTTTCCGCAGGTCGTCAAAACGGTTTGGTTAAGTGATGCCGCTGATGCATTGCAGGAGGCATCGCCCGTGATTCTTGAAGCACTCGTGCCAGTCCAACTGTCGTTGGCCAAGTTGTCGGCCAATCCTAGGTGGAGTGGCTGGTTGTTGATTATTTTGGAAATGAGGGTGGCATTCGTGGAGGTCACGTCAATGCCGTTTCCAGAATGTGTGATTCGGATTAGGTTGGCACTGGTGAGTTTTGACAGAATGGCAGGGGTCAGAATGCCCCTGGTTGTATTGATGGAAGTGACTTGTGGTAGGTTGCCAGTACCATTGCCGTAGTCAATAGCGATGCGAACTTGACCTTGTGCGTTCACATAGGCAGAAAATGCCTCGCCACCAATATTGAAAAAATGTACGCCGGGTGTCACCACGCTTCGTGCCTGCCCCAAAGAGGTGAAGGCAGCGCTGGTAGAAAGCCCGCTTGGGCAGTTGGATTCCACATAGTCGGAGATGCCGTCATTGTCGTCGTCCCAGTCGTTGCTGTTGATGATGCCATCACAATCAAAGTCTTGGTTGGGAGCCATGCCGATGTTTGGGCACTGGAGACTATTGGCATATTCGGGCAAGTCAAGCGTAGGTTGTTGGTGGCCTACTTCCAAGACCCAATCTCCGCCATTCCCAGTCATGTCGTCCGATGCTGCGACGGGGATACCCAGCGATTGCGCCAAGTATTCAACGGCTGCATGGCCTTTTTCTCCCTTTCCAAACTCGCAGCCGTATATACTAAGGTAGCATGATGCTGTTCCAATTCGCTTTTTTATATAGGTGGCTAAGGCTTGGCCCCCCAGCCAATGCCCTTCGATTAGCAGTTCGCCGGGGCGTCCGTGCGAAACAAGGTGGAAGCCTTGGTCATTGCCTTGCAGGTTTGACCAAGCATCAATAAAGGCAGTTGGCGACTGAACGGATGGGTCAATGTAGAGACCGAATTGTGCCCCTATATTTTGTTTTGCCCAAATTGTTTTGCCCTGAAATTCACTGGGTGCGTAAAATAAAAAAGCCCTGCTTGACAGCAGGGTTGCGCATAGAACAAAACACTTAATAATAGATGAGTATTTTTTTGGTTTCATAGCATTTGTTTTCCTTGTTTGTTGACGAAGTTTGTTCACGTTGATTTAAACAAATGGGGGGTGGTAAAAGAAGTCATAGTTTTTGTCTTCAGCAATTGACGATTGCTGTGAAAAAATTTGGTGTTTATTTTGATATAGGAGAATCCCTTTGGTATTGGAGCCTAACTGCAGGTGTTACACTGGTAATGATTTTAAAATTGTTCGGGAATTTCAGCGATTTTTTGCTTACTCAATAGTTGACGCTTTTCGAAAACAATTGATTAAATAAGGTTCGATTGGAGTGCCTGAGGGTAGGCTTAGAAAGATAACTTGATGAGAATGTGTTAAGGTGTATGTTTGCGCATCGTGAAAACGGGGTCGAGGTTTGATTCCAACAGGTTTAGGTAAAAAGAGTAGTTTGTTCTTGTTTCATATTTTTCATGCCGCAAATTTGGGGGTGTTGGTCGCCTCGTACCAATACCACTTGAGAGTGATTTTTAAGTACCTACATGCATTTTAGAAAAATTCTGGCTTTTGCCATCCTTTTTGCTACCCATTTATCGGTAGCACAAACAATCCAAGTGACCGATGGACTTACCTACGGTTCTATTGGGAAACAGCTTTATTATTTCGAGGGTATTGGCGGAAAGCAAGGCATAGAACAGCTTTTGGAAATGGATTCTCAAATCGTTTTCAAAAAAAACCTGAGCGATGACGTCAACTTCGGCTTCGTAACCAACCCCTATTGGCTTCGTTTTAAGTTGAAAAACACAACTGATAAATGGCAGCACCTTGTGCTAAAGACACAAAGCCCTTACCTGAACAACGCACAATTTTTTGAACAAAAAAAGGACAGTCTTTTGGTATCTGCCCCAACCGGCGACCACCTGCCTGCCCACACACGGCAACTGTTCAATAGAGGGCTTTGTTTCAAAATCATGTTGGCGCCGAAGGAAGAGAGCACAGGTTACCTGCTTCTCGACCAGAGCAATGAGGGCCTGCGCACTTTCGTGATGTTGGGCGACGAGTACAGTTTTTGGAAGCACGAAACCTTGGAAACTTTAGTTAATGGTAGCGTCTTTGGCGTTTCGGTCATCATGATTTTGATGTCGCTGATTTTCTTTTGCGTTTTTAAGCAGCGCATGTTCTTTCTGTACTGTCTCTATTTCACTTTTCTTTCGGCCACCCACATTGCGAGTACCGGTTACGGGTTCATCTTCCTTCACCCATTCAGTATCAATTTCCAGCAAGTTGGCTATTTTCAGTTTATTGGAGCGGCAGGCATAGTGGCCACCTTGTTCTCGATGGACAATATTTTGGGAATTGTAAAAATGAAAGGGTGGAAATGGATCAACTACTCTTACCTCCTCATGGCGGTCCTACTTATCATTTATGCCTTTATTTACGACGGCAACCGAAAGGCCGAACATGAAAGCTCCAATATCCCGATTTATACCAGCTACATCATCAGCATTGCAAACTATCTCGTACTGGCCTTCTTTGTGTTGAAGGCGTGCATCATCACAAAACGAAACGAGCTTTTCCTGCTGCTGCTGCTTTTGTTGTTCGGTGTAGCCAGTTGGGTCATTCTTTTTCTGACTGAACTTGGCAGGATTCCATACACGTATTTCGCCAGCGAGTTCACCTTTTTCTGGGTGCTTTTTGAAACACTCTTGGCATCGGCAGCGATGTTTTTCAGGGTGCGGATGATATATAAAGAGAAATTGAGCCTTGAATCATCCCTGTATAGCGAAAAGCGTAGGGCTGTCAAGGAGTTCACCAAGGGCCAACACTTAGAGCGCCAGCGGCTCTCTCAAGACCTACACGATGGTATCAGCCTGAAACTAGCAAGCGTAAAGGCTCAACTTTCCAATTTTCAAGTGAACCTAAAAGAGCAGGATTTGAAAAACAAGGTTGCCCCCATTCTCAGCCTTGTAGGCACTACTGCCGAGGACGTCCGGAACTTCTCTCATGCACTAGGTTCGGTTACCTTGAAGAACTTTGGGATAGCACCTGCTATCGAGGATTTGATTGCAACGCTTCAAACCACCTACCCAAATGTACAGTTGGCTTATGATGCCGACGAGTTCAGGCCAGCGTGGTTGGACGAAGAAGCGGCCCTCTACCTGCTGCAAATACTCCAAGAATTGCTCAACAATGTTTACAAGCATTCAAAAGCTAACAAAGTCATGGTTCAATTATTCAACGATGAGCATACCTTAACAGCAACAGTTATTGACAACGGACTTGGATACGAACCTTCCAATCTTAACAACAAAGGAATTGGCTTGAAAAGTATCAACTCAAGGGTGTTGCTCTTGGAGGGAAAGTTTGAAATTTTGACCAAAAATGGAGGTGGGATGAAGCATATTGTCACGCTGCCGTTGAACATTCGGAAGGGCAAAAACGACGACGACAAGGTGGTAGCACACTAAGAACATCGCATGACTTAATCATTGGTTGTTTTTGTATAGGATGCAAGCCCATTTTCCAAGGCAAACCTTATCAATTCCGTCGAACTGGTAATATTTAGTTTTTTAAAGATATTTTTTCTGTGGGTTTTCACGGTATTAAGAGTGATGAACAATTCTTCCGAAATCTGCCCAGATTCGAGCCCTTGCACAATCAATCGGATGATTTCTAGCTCCCTGCTGCTGAGGTTAAATTTCTTCACAAACTCATCGTTGTCCTCAAACTCATCAGCTTCGTCATCTCTAAAAGTGGACCTGTTGACATTGCCACCAATAAATTTCTTGTTGCTCATCACCGTTTCAATTGCAGTGATAAGTTCATCTGCCTCGGTGTCTTTGAGCAGGTACCCGTCCACTTTCAGTTCCAATGCTTTTTTGACAAGAGAAGGAAAATTGTAGGAAGAGAAAAGAATTATTTTCATGTTGGGATAAAAATTCCGCAATCGAACTACTTCATCAATGCCGTTTTCCTCTCCAATTTTGATGTCCAAAATCAAAATATCAGGCTGGGTTCTGTTCAAAACCGAATAAAGCTCCGATAAGTGCTTGGCCTGCCCAACTATCTCCAGATTCTTAAAATTGCTTGCCAACAATTTTAAGCCGTCAATAATCATCTGATGGTCGTCAATAATTACAATTTTTATCACCCTAACTAATAATTTTAACATGAAAATGGCGGCAAGGCAATAGATATGTCCCCGCCCTTGCCAAAAATGGAAAACCAAAATTACGCCAGACCTTTCACAAAGATCACCCTCAAGGGTGAATCACCTGCATTGGCGAGCAATTTACTTTTGAGCCTCTGTTCTTAAATAGAAGTAAAGCATGTTTTTAGATTTTTTTTGGGCCTGAGTGGAAGGGTGTCATTTTCTAAAAATCTATTGAATTGCCCTTTTCCTTAGCTGGTACAGGGGCTGCTGATTTCGGACTAAGCAGCATCATACTTGGAATTTTGAAATTGATGACTTTCCACTGGCCATATTGCCTTGCTAAACAGCCTAGTCACAAAACGTGCTTATGCTATTTTGACCTTGCGAAACAACATAAAGTCTTAGCTCATAGCGGCTTAGTGTGAAAAATAGGATGCAATTCTTCAAGAACTCTTTAGTTGATGACAGATTGCTTTCAAGCCTAAACGTCATGAGCCACAATCTTAAATTTTAGGCGCAGGACATTATTTTGAAGCCATAAAGCCTATTTGTTTTACAACCTTCAATCGAATCATTAGAAGTAGGCCCATCCGCATCGGTTTGGGTCTATTTTTTTGGCTAGCCCGGAAATATTCTGGGACAATTATGGCAACCCCCTCCATTTTTGCCTGAAAAATGATGCCTCGGTTTGGCTCCTTGGCATTTATTCTCTGCACCAATAGCATTGTACAAAACGGAGTTTGGGGACAAAGCCCACAAGCCCATCTCTTCCCGTCGAGCCGCCGATTTACCTCTTTAGGAAGGCAATGGCGAGGGACAAAGCATGTTTTTTTTGCACAAAACCAATTTGCTTCCGATTTAAACATCCCCCGTGCAATATTCTCGGACAAAACTGGTTTTCTAATCCCCCAACCATATAAACGGAAGTAGTCTTTCTATTTTTCCGAAACAATATACAATAAAATGCACGCATGAAACACCTGATTTCGCTGTTATTCCTTTCTCTGGCCTTAGTTTCCTTCGGTCAAAAAGCCCTCACTGCCTCCCTCCACCTCCAAAACAGTGGCCACCACCTGGGCAATGACGAACTTATCAACGGCTCGCTAATAACCCGGTACTACAATACCGCCCAAATTCCGACGGTTTCTTTGGCCTATATGCACTTCGGCTATTTGGGGGGCTATGTCCGATGGCAGTTGTCGGGCTGGCGCTACCAAAGAATTGTGGATGAAGTTTCCAGCTATAACCCAGCTACCGGGCTGTATAGTGTCAACCGTGGCACCACCATCCGCTTGGCAAGCGGGAGCATAGGCTTTGCCCGTGGGGTTCAATTAGCTGCCATAAATGAGAGCCGGATTATCCTTGAATTTGCGCTGACCGCAGGCTGGCGCCTTGCCGATTACAGCCCGTTCACCTCGCAGGAATACCCCCGAAAGATTTTCACCACAGCCACTCAAGCTGGCCCCAATATCGTGCTACATAGGGTTTTCGATAAGGGCTATATCCGATTTGCGGGCTTATTGCCCATTTTTCAGTTCAAAACTGAATCTTACCACATTGAAGACCCAAGTCTCCCGGCATCGGCGAACAGGCGAACTTCCAGCTACGTAAGTGGGGATGGCTGGCGGAATGCAGGCGTGGAAATTGGTGGTGGGCTTTATATTTCGAAAAAATAATTCTCTCAGCACACCAACCGATACCCAACCCCCTTCAGCGTCAGCAACTGCACTCCCGAATCCTCCCGGAGGCGCAGGGCGTCCCGCAGCTTGGACACGTACACGTCCAAGTTCCTGGAATTGAAAAAACTGTCGTTCCCCCAGAGCTTGTCGAGGATGTCCTTGCGGGCCACGTTGGTATTGGGCGGCGAGGCCAGCATCAGCAACAATTCCGTTTCACGATGGGAAAGCAGGCGGGGCGGGGCGTCGCCGAGGCGCAGTTCTTGGCGGTGTGGGAAGAAGCGGAAATGGCCAAGGGCAATGCCCTCATTTGGGCTTTGCGTAGCTGTTAATTGATTGATTTTCAATAGATTTTGCAGCCGAACTATCAACTCCTCCATGCTGAACGGCTTGCGTACATAGTCGTTGCCGCCGGAACGGAAGCCCGTCAGCACGTCCTCGGTCTGCACCTTGGCGGTCAGGAAAAGGATGGGCACGGTCGGGTGTTTTTGCCGGATTTCTTCGCCGAGCGAAAAGCCGTCCCTCCCCGGCAGCATCACGTCCAGCACACAGGCATCGGGCCGAAACTGCTCAAAGGCGGCCATGACCTGCCCCCCATCTGCCACCAGCCGCACCTCAAACTGGCGGGACTCCAGGCTCTCCTTGACGATTTTGCCGAGGAAAGGCTCGTCTTCGACGTAGAGAATCTTTGGCATTTGAATATGGAGCTATTATTTTCTTGTGTTGTTTTTTGATTTAAGATATAAGATGTAAAATATAAGATTTTAGATTTATTGGGCCTCTGCTAAATGGCAAAATATCAGTATTGACATTGTCTTCCGGCTTCTCAAATCTTATATCTTAAATCGTACATCTTATATCTTAAATCCCTGTCTGGCAGCAGTCAGGAAATTCCAGTCGCTAAATTTAAAGCAATGACAAACGCAGACCCGCCCTCTTCCCGCTGAAAAAAGTCCACCCTTCCCCCGTGCTTTTCCACCACACTCGCCACGTAACTCAGCCCCAAACCGTACCCCTTCACATTATGCACATTGCCCGTCGGCACCCGGTAGAACTTCTCGAAAATGCGCTCCCTATGCTCCGGTGCGATGCCGATGCCACGGTCGGCCACTTCGAGCTTGATTTCGTTTCCTTCGGAAAACAGGCGCACGGCAATCTCAGGCTGGCCAGGGCTGTATTTCAGGGCATTGTCGAGGAGGTTGTAAACCACGCTGGCGAGGTGCATCCGGTCGCCGTTGACCAAGAAACTTTCACCGCTTGTTTCAAAGCTGACCTGTGCGTTTTTTTGCTCAAACTGCAAGCGCATGGAAGCCATCACATCGCCCACAAGCGCCTGAAAATCAAGCGGTTCGAGGTGGAGCACTGGCTCGTTTTGCTCGAAATGCGAGATGCGCAGCACTTTGTCAACGAGCAGGCCGAGGCGATTCAGTTCGTGCTTGCTGATGTCGAGGTATTCTTGGGTGCGGGCGGGGTCTTTTCCTGCCTCGAAATTGCGGAGCGCCTCAATGGCCACGCCGACGGTGGCAATGGGCGTCTTGAGTTCGTGCGTCACGTTCTGGATGAAGTCGTTCTTGAGTTCCGTCAGGCGGCGCTGGGCTTGCAGGTTTTTGAAGACGGTGAAAAAAGCCAATGACACGCAGCCGAAAAGGCCTAGCGAGAAGGCCAGTTCCGGCCAGATTTTTTTGAAGATATAGCCCTGATAATCAGAGAGTTCGGCCACATATTTATTGCCGCTGGCGAGGTCGGTATAGCTGCCCGTTGTCATGTCTTTTTCAATGAAAACGGAATCGCCGCCGAGCTGAACCACCTGGAATCCGACGGGCAGTTTCGACCGCTGCATGGAGGCCGTGAAGTTGGAATCGAGCATCGTCCAAATGGCTTCGGGGCTGCGTTTCACCTCGATGGAATCTTTGTCCGATAGGGCAATTATCATCGAAAGCGAGCCTGCCATTTCCGTCTCCTCCTCGCCGGAGGGCCGTGCTGCGATGCGGATTTTCATCGTCGTATCGCTTGCTGCCATGCTGCCCGTGGCCTTGCCGCCTTCCACGACATTGACTCTTTTCTCACTAACGAAGGTCATGATTTGGACGGAGTCGTTCTGCGGAGGTTCCGGCAGCCGGATGGCAAACTCATGGTGGATGGAGTCGCCGCCCGCCCCGCCCCGGATATTGTGCGTGATGATGCGGTCCATCATGCGCCCCTCGATGCCCCGGACGCTGTTGACGAAGAGGAAGCCCGTCTCTTTTTTCAGGGCCAGCACCTCGTCATCCCAAGTTTTTTTGATGAAAAGCACCAAGAAGCCCGCCAAAAGCACGAGGCTGGTGGACATCAACACGATGGAAAATTTATGGCGGTTGAGCTTCATGACACAAAGGTAAGGTGTGTGCAATCGGCTTTCCAGTCGCTTTAACCTTAATTAACCTTAGACTAAGGTTGGTTAACCTAGTGTCGGAAAAGCATGTCCTAATTTTGCACCGTCATTAATCGCAATTAAATGCAGTGATTAAATTGGATTTATTTAAAAATCCTTGTGATTACTGCCATTCACGAATTAAATTAAAATCATC
>JADLHE010000023.1 GCA_020848965.1 Saprospiraceae bacterium | reverse complement strand
TTTTTGACCAATTTGGAAGAGGTAATCACCTACATCAAAACGGAGTTGATGCCCGACTACGACTACGAGGAGTTCGACCGCAAGCACGAAGAATGGGACGCAGAAGAAGGTGACTACCAAGAACCTCGCCCACCTCGTGAGCCTCGTGGGTCGGCTTGGAAGCAAGCAGAGGGCGAGGATGATGAAATTGACGAAGACAATAGCCAGCTGAAGCAACCTCCCCGCACACCCAATCGCTTTGACGATGACCTAAGTTGGTAAGTGATTGGGGTCAATCATTGTTTTGTTCGTCCGTCAACTGGCCCCGCCTCCCCAATTCTACTACTTCCAAATTCTCGATTCGACCCGCATTCAGTTCAAAGCGGAGCAAGGTCTTCACTTTGTGCCAACCCTCGTTGCCGCAGGCTCCGGGATTCATGTGCAAGAGGCCAAGCTGCTTGTCTGGTATGACCTTGAGAATATGCGAATGCCCACAAATGAACAGCTTTGGTGAAGTTGCAAGCAATATATCCTTTACCCGCTTCACGTACTTGCCGGGATAACCACCTATATGCGTCATGAAAACGGCTACTCCCTCGCATTCAAATTGGAGGTCGAGTGGGAAACGATGCTGAATGGGTGGCCCATCAATATTGCCGTAAACCGCCCGAAAGGGCCTGAAGGCTTCCAGCCTGTCCGCTATTTTGGGGTTGCCAATATCGCCCGCATGCCATATTTCGTCGCAAGGCTCCAAGAAACGAAATACGCTTTCGTCCAAATGGCTATGGGTGTCCGATAGAAGCCCGATTTTCTTCATAGTTTGCTGATGCTGGATAGTACCTAGGGCTATTGGCCCATTTCTTCAAGTTCTTTTTCGGTTTTAGGCCCAGCTTTGTATTTATTGGCCAGTACGGAACGCTCTTTTTCCATGACAGCGGAAGATTCAAACACTACCCCTACCCTGTATAGGCTGCCCACTTTCTTGGTTTTGGTGCTATAGCCGTCGCCTTTCAAGGTCTTGGCAAAATTGGTGGCATTGCCTTGCTTGCCGAAACTATGCACCACCAGATAGAATTTACTACCAGACTCCACAGGTGCCTCCGTCACAGCAGGCGTTTCGGTTGGCTTTGTAACTGGCGGCGTGGTCGGCTTACCAATTTGCACTTTTGGATGCTCCGCAACAGTAGGCTGGGAGCTTGATGGCTGCTGCTGAACTGTGGCGGGGGCGTCTTCATTGGGCGTAGCAGGCGACGCTGGCACGGTAGATGACTCCGCTGGCGCATTACTCGCTGCCGTTCCTTCCTCGTCGGCGGGCAGGGTCGGCTTCACATTGATACGCTCTGCGGTTTCCGGTACACTGGCAATGGGTTTGCTTGGCCCTCCAAACATTTTGTACAAGGCGATTGCTATCAAAATGGCTGCCAAGAGCACCAGCCAGGGCAGCACCTTCATGGCGAGCGTGGTTGGAGGTTCGTCCAAAATATTGTCTGCACTTGCGGCACTTTCAGTCGCTGCAACTTCTTCCTGCAATGGCTTTGGTGGAGTAGTTACCTGCTTGGGTTTTTCCTTCACCAATGGTTGAAAATCAATGGTCGGAAGGCCAAAGGAAGCTGCATTGAAATTAGTGCCCTCTGGCATGAAACGAATCTTTTGTTCGTAGTCTTGGTAGAGCCGTCCCACTTTGGGTATTTCATAAATCTCCCGGCGCTCCAAGGTGCCACGAACAGCGGTCACGAAACTGTCCACCAATGCCTCGGCTTCTTGGTAGGTGCTCAAATTGGCCTTTTGCAGGTATTGCACCAGCACACCATCGTTGATGACCAGATTGGGGTTAAAGTCAAGCTTGGAGGCTGGTGGTGTGATGATGTCCTGCACGTAATCAACCGTTGCAGTTCCTGGCGTAGAGGTAAAGCCGCCTAGGCCCGGCACGATGACGGCTGTCTGCTCAAAAAGCAATTCTTGGATGGCTTTGTTTATATCGGTGGTCATTCTTGGATGACAATTGTTGATGATGGTTAGAAGGACTGACCGACAAAGTTAGAAAAAATTTCATTTGAATATAAAAAGCTGTAAACCAAGGGCTTAATGAATTGCCTTAAAAAAGGACTCCCGAACCTCACTTTTGAGGTCGGGAGCACAGAACTTATAAAAACAGCAGGATAATTCCATGCAAGGACGCATGGTTAAGAGAAATGACAAATTAGTGGGCGGCTTGACCCCAACATAGGGGCAAACAGTGGGCACAGCATGGGCAGGCCACTTTCAAGGTGGCAAGCAATGACTCGTGATTAGCAGGATTTAGGGCAATATCTGCATCAAGCAGTCGGCCCCAAATCCTCCAACTTTCAAACCGCAAAAAACAATTAGAAATCACTGATTTTACGAACCACCTTGTAAAGCCGGGTGTGAACGTTCACTTCCTCCACAAAGGGGTCGTGTTCGAGATGGTTGGCAGAGATGAGCTTGAGGTGCGTCACACGGCCACCGTGATAGATGCGTTGGACGTGCTTGACCCACATGGAGCCGTTGTTCTTGACGGCGTAGATTTCATTGTCCTTGACTTGGTCCATCCGCTCCACCTCCCGGCAAACAACGATGTCGTTGTCCATGATGACAGGCTCCATCGAGTTACCGTTGATTTGGAAGGCAACGAGGCCGCCGCCCTGAAGCCCGGGCAAGGAGAACCAAGAGTTTTCCTCGGTGGCAAAGCTGCCGGTATCAACGGAGCTGCCTGCAAAAGCTTCCACCGTGGTGAAAAGGATATTGCCCTTGGCTGTAATGAGGCCGAGTTCGTTGCTGCGTTTGGGTAGGTCAAGGCCGAACGGCGTACCCACGCCATCGAGCATGAAGTCTTCGTTGACGCCATACTCACGGCAGAATTTGCGAGCTTGCGAGTAGCTGACGACCCGCTTGTCGTCGTTGGTGAGGAAGGCCCTGATGATATGGCCATAGCCCTTGTTGCCAAGGATTTTCTCCGCTACGTCGCCAATGCCCCTGCCGCTGCGGTCATTCTTCACAATAGCGCCACGCTCTTCAAGCATTTGGAAAACCTTGATGAAACGGTCGTTAAGTTCGAGGCGGTCTTCTCCAATCATGTCTTTTTGTTTTAAAGATTAAAGAACAATTCGGACAGGGCAGGCGGTTTGCTAATTTTGTTGAAAACCAGCCTGTGTCGTTGTTTTTCCATCCTGACTAATCCCAAACAATTAATTCAGTGATGATGAGGCAAAGTTAAAACAAATTATTTTATCTCAAAATCTTTTGTTTAAATTTTTTGATTTTTTTCAAACTTCATTGCGCAGCAGCCAGTCCTCCTTCAAAATGCTGAAAAGTTCCACATCGAAGAACTGGTCGTACAACCTAACGGCCTGCCTTTGTATGCCTTCGCTTTGGAAGCCGAGCCTGAGCGGCACGCCTTTGCTCCGTTCGTTGCCACACAAAATCTGCACCTCAATGCGGTTGATTGCCTTGCTTTTGAACAGGTAAGCCATCAATGCCCGCAGCGCCTTGGTGATGATGCCCCGGCCTTGATGGTCTTCGCAAAGCCAGTAGCCTATCTCGCATTTTCGATGTTCTTTTTGAAACCTGACGACGCCAACCGAGCCAATCAATTTTTCACCATATAGTATAAAAGTGGTGAGGCGGGTTCCGGCGCTGTTGTGCGACATGCTCTCTTCCATGAACGTTTTTGTGTCGTTCGGGTGATTTATATCATCTACCCAAGGGAGCCAAATACGCAGATAGGTTCGGTTCTTGTTTATTGCCTCGTAAACATCCAATGCCAAGGCAGGCCCGGGCAGGTGAAGGGTGATGGTGTCGTCCACTTTTAGGAAAGGTTTCATGTATCGCCCAATTTGGAGGGCAATCTACGAATACTGCCCATTGGTTGACAAGAATGGAGAATTAAGTAGATTTTAAGGCCATCCATTATTGTCACACGTATCTTTGCCACCGAAAAAGCTGTCGTACCTCCTTCCAATTTACGACTTCGGCCAAAGCAATTTCCAAGCACAATGACAGCATTTTACCATAAACTTAATACCTAGCTTCCTAGGGTATAAATCGAACTTATGAAATCAAGAATCATTACATCACTTCTACTTTCCTGTTCTATTCTAAGTTCGGCAATGGCACAGCAACATTCCGCAGCAAGGGATTGGAACGAAATGCTCATTTTCGCCATCCGTGGCGATTTTGGCCGCCCGACCATACATGCAAGGAACTTGTTCCACACTTCCATTGCCATGTATGACGCTTGGGCTGCCTACGATGATGAGGCTACCCCTTTCCTTTTAGGCAAAACAGTTGGCAATTTCACCTGCCCTTTTGACGGAATAGCACCATCGTCAAACATTGCCGCATCACGGGACACTGCCATCAGTTATGCCATGTACCGATTGCTGAGGCATCGCTTCGCAAACTCACCAGGCAATACCAATCCGCAGTTCTTCACGTCGCAGCAATTGGACTTCAAAATGCTGCAACGGGGCTACGATATCAGCTTTACCAGCACCGACTACTCCACGGGAAATGCCGCTGCCTTGGGCAATTATATCGCAAGTCAAGTCATTGGCTTCGGCTACCAAGACGGCTCCAATGAGCAGTTTGGCTATGCCAACCTCTACTACACTCCCGTGAACCCGCCGTTGGTAACCCAGTTCACTGGCAACCCCGATTTGATTGACTTCAACCGCTGGCAGCCACTGACGCTCCAGCTTTTCATTGACCAAAACGGCAACCCACTGCCTTATAACACCCCCCCGGCACTGAGCCCAGAATGGGGCGATGTGGTTCCTTTTGCACTTACGGATGAGGACAAAACCGTTTTCCAACGGGCCAACCACTCTTGGAATGTTTACCACGACCCCGGCACGCCACCGCAAATGG
>JADLHE010000022.1 GCA_020848965.1 Saprospiraceae bacterium | reverse complement strand
TTTCAATTTCTAGGAATAGGTTCCATCGGCAACCACAATCGAACCTCGGTGCCTAATGCGTCGCCATTTCCGTCTTTTAGGTCAATGATTTCAATTGGACTGTTGGTGTTTGTTTTGCGGAGCAATTGAAGCCGTTCCATGGTGATATTGATGGCCAAAGGTTTGTGTGGGTCCTGCAATTTGGGCTTGGCCGCCGAGGCTAACCGCCCGATGCCATTGTCCCGGATGACGGCCAGCAACTCGCCATTTTCAGCTAGAGAAAATTCGATTTGAATGGTTCCAAGCGTGGGCTTTGGGACTATTCCATGCAAAATGGCATTCTCAACAAAAGGCTGCATCACCATGGAAGGGATGAGCATTGCCGAAGCCACGATATTCGGAGAAAGCGTAACCTCGTATTCAATTTTGTCCGGGTAGCGGATTTGGGACAATTGCACGTAGATTTTTATCAATTCAAGCTCTTGCTCCAAGGGGATGAAAGTGTCGGAATAGTCAAGATTTAGTCGCAGCAGCCTTGCAAATTTGGCAATATAGCTGTTGGCCTGCGTGATTTTGGCCTGCCCATAGTACCCCTTGAGGGTGTTCAAAGCATTGAAAATAAAATGGGGGTTCATTTGCAGCCTGAGCGCCAACATCTTCAAATCAGCGTACTTTTTTTGCAGCTCTAGCTTTTCATGCTCAGCTTCCATGAGTTGCTGTTGGATTTCATATTTGCGGAGCAGTTTTCGTTCCCGTTTTTTTATCCAAAACCAGACTAAACCGCCCGCACAAGCCAGCAAACCTAGCCAAAACCACCCTTTCAGCCAGAACGGAGTCGAGATGGAGAAGGAGAAACTTGCTGGAGCCTCGCTTGCAACGACTGAACTGTTGATGGCCCGCACCTCAAAACGGTAGTTGCCGGGGCGGAGGGAGGCATATTCCACGGCTTCGTGGGGTGTTAAATGCCAAGCGGTTTCATGGCCAATCAAACGATATTGGTAGCTCAAATGCTTGAAGTCCTTGAACGAAAGCCCTTCAAATTGGAATGTCAAGGAGTTTTCGGAATAGGAAAGCTGAAGGAATGTATCGAGCTGAAAATGAGCTAAATTGTTGATTTCCAATCGTTTGATAAAAATTGGAGGTGGTGGAATTTTTTGTGAAAAAATGGCAATTGGCGCTACCATCAAGCCTTCATCGGTGCCCAAATATGCTAGGTCGTTGGCCACTTCCACGCCGTTCAGCTTTTGGGTTCCCACCCCAAAATTATTGGTATAATTGATGAGGCTGAGCTTGCCGGGGCTTCCATCCACTTTGTAAAGGCCCTTTGCAGTTGCAAGCCAATGGGTTCCGTTTTCATCCGTGCAGATGCCCCGGCAGATGGCAGGTTGCTGGCCGTTTGTAATGGCAATGCTGTCTGCTATGACCCCATTGCGCAGCACATACAAGCCGTTTGTTTCGGTCAAAGCCCAAAGCAAATTAGTTGTTTTGTCGAACAAAACATCACGTGTGGGGTAGGGGAGCAATGGCTTGCTCAATTTTCCATTCTTGTAATTAAAAAGGCCGATAGACGAGGCAAGCCATGTGGTTTTTGATTCGTCAAAAGCGATTTTATCCACCCTTATCTCTGCAAGACGTTGAGGAGGCTTGGCCAGGTAATATTCAGGCTCTTTGTTTTCCTCCACTTCTTTTTCGGTCAGCAAGTATTTTGATAAATCCTTTTCGGAGATAAAATACAAGCCCGTTAAGCCAGACCAGAGGTTTCCCGCTTCATCAATTTTAACATCGGAAGAGCGGATTCTGTAGAACTGCTTTTGCTTTTCCTTGATTCTCAAAATACCAGCCTTCCCGGCCAGCCAAGTGCTGCCGTCTGTATGGTGGTGAATGCTGTTGACCGCTCTTTGAGCCAATTTTGAAGGGAATTCCATTTTGATGGATAGCGAATCACCAATGAGAATACCATAGGCACCCTTGTTCATTCCAAGCCAAAGCTGGCCGTTCGGAGCTTTGGAGAGGCAGCCCACTTTATAGGTTTGTCCGCTGGCATCTTGCTTGGAATACTGAATGATTTCGGGAGATGGCACATAGAAAATGCCATTGTCGAGCGTCGAAAACCACCAACCCGCTTCTCGGTCTTCCAAAATGCTGCTCACTTGGCGGTTGGGCAGGTAGGTGTTTTCCAGGGCAAGGCTTTGGCGGTTGAAACAATACACGCCTTTTCGATCGCCAACCCAGACCCATTTCGCAGACACATGAACGGATATCGCCTCGTAAACTTCTGGTGGCAACTGTACTTCTTGGATGAGCTGCTTCGATTTTAAGTTGAAAATAATCAGTTTTCGCAAAAAACTGAGGAAGAGCGTATCGCCTGAAATATCATATTTTACTGGCAATTTTACCCCATCAAAGCTAAGTTGGTGCCGAAATTGGCCGTTTTCATATTCGCCCAATTTTTTAGATGACAAGATACCCAAGGCCGAACCAGGCAATGGCCAAAGTTGCGTAGTCGCCACCGAAGTCATTTCTAGTTTTTTAAGCCGTTTGTCCAAGTTCAACCAACCAATTTTGGAGGCAGAGGCCATGACTATTTCCCCTGTTTCCTCTTGAAAAATGCTGATAATCAGCCCGCCCAACGAAAAATCTTTGAGCAAGGGCAGATCCAGTTCACTGTGGATTTTCTCATCTTGGAAAAAGCAGGGCTTTCCATTGAGCGTGGCGAACCATAACCGGCCCGATTTGTCCTCAAAACAGGAGAAAACTTCGTTGTCGGACAAGCCATCGGCAGTGGTGAAATTCGTAAAGCGGGCACCATCGAATCGGCTTACACCAAGGTCGGTGCAAAGCCAAACATAGCCTTTGGAATCTTGGTGGATGAAATAAACTTGATTGGAAGGAAGCCCATCCCGAACTTGGTAGTTCTTGAAATAGGGCTGTTGCGCCGCAACTGAGCTTGCGAACCCCAAAAAGCAGATGATGATTAAAAATCGGTACATTCTTGGGTACAAATTAACACGCTTTTTTTGAACAAGATAACAGGCAGAATAAGCGCAGTACATCGTTAACTCAACCGTAATTGCCGTTTGTAAAATAGAAAAGTATGGCGTTTGATTTTGGTAGAATTTTGCCAACTGCGCAATTTTGGAAGCATATTCGCATACCTTTAGGCGTATTTTAGAAGAATGGATTTTTGTCCCCAATTCAGCTGATTTCAAACCGATTCTACAAATGAGAACATCCCATGCAACATGCCTTTTTTTGCTATTGTGTCAATTGTCGTTTGGCCAAACTTATTATGCTTCTAGTTGGAGTGTACCCGTATTATTTTGGAAAGGCCATACAGAATTGCACAAAATCACGATTACACCCGACACATGTCTTGTAGAAGACGTTGGTATAGTCTTGGGTGCTCCTTTTGACTCCATTTTAGTGGGCAATTTCTGCTACTGCCCCAATAATTTCATTTACGCCGACATCATTGACGACAGCACCAACCTATACAAAATTGACCCACAGAACGCCCAAGTTGTGGGGGTGATTCCTTTGAATGCTCCCCACGGCAATATCAGCGGAATGGTTTGCGATGGAAATAATGTCATCCATGCTGTATCGAATGATGCCAGTTCCACCCATTTCATGGAAATAATACCTGAAACGGGAGCGACAACCATTCTGAACACCACGAATTCAGGATTTTTATGGGATTTGGTGCAATACGATAGCGTTTGGTATGCTTGGAGTGTTGATGGTATGTATCGTTTGGACTTACACTATCTACCTTTTGAAACGGAGCTTATTTTGCCGAATAGTACCTATTTATACGGAGGGGTCGGTACTGTTTTTCCAAGCCAATGCAATACCTTTATTTCGCAAGTTTGGAATGGCCAGTCTTCAGATTTAGTCTTGACCAATTTGGTAAACACTAGCCATATCCCACTTTGCCCTACCAATCGAAGAATCAATGGATTTACTGCGGTGGATGGCGACTATTTGACCAACGACCCTTATTGCACAGTGTCCATTGACCTCGATAAAAACAATAACTCTGGTGCAACGGGTAACAACTACAATTCCGCTGTATTTAACTGCAATTTGAACGGTGTAAACATTGCAGACCAGGACGCCTTTATAGCTGCCTATCCCATAATTGACACCATGAAGGTCAGCATTACAGCGGGTATTCTCGACCCAGGAAACGAACGGCTTTTCCTAGGCGTTCCACCCACTGGCATTGCGGTTTCGGGCAATTTTTCGACCACAATAACCCTGACCAATGCTTCCGGTCGTGCCCGGGTTTCTGATTTTCTCAATTCACTTAAAGCTATTCTCTATCGAGACCTCAGTCTATCGCCAACTGGCGGAATCAGGGAAATCAAAGTCAGTTTCGTGACCCGAAACGGCTTCCCAACGGATACCGCCACTTGCTTTGTCAACGTGCAGCAACTTCCGCAAGTACAGGTCAACCTTGGCCCCGACCAAAAAATTTGCCAAGGCACCACCATTAGCCTCGATGCAGGAAACCCTGGCTTGAGCTATCGTTGGTTGGGCGGCCTGACGACGCAAACCATCAACGTAAGTTCCAGCGGAACCTATAAAGTGACAGTTAGCGATGGCGTCAATTGCCCAGGAGTGGATGAGGTGAAAATCGGGGTGCTGCCCAATATTGCCGGAAGCATCGAAGGCCCCAATTTTGCTTGTGCAGGAGATAGCATTTCATTGATTTTCCATTGTAATTGCACTGATACATTCAATTTAAGGGTGCTAAACAACGCTAATTTACAAGACACAATTACCGGAGTTGTGGATGGAATGGAGCTTCGTTTTTTCCTCCCGTTCAACCCGAACAATACGCTTTATGACTTGAATTTCAACTTCATTCAAATCATCACCAATCAATCTACCCGGTGCATTGCGCAATTGGCGCACACAGTTTGGGTAAACCCCTCAAATCTTATCCAGAACAACAATGCCTTCATCTGCCAAGGAGATAGTATCAACCTTGGAGGTATTTGGCAAACCCAACCGGGCACCTATACCCATTATGAAACCACGCCTTTTGGTTGCGGAATCACGATACATACGACCTTGTACGTGGGTATGCCCGGCAACCAAACCATTCAAATCAACCAAACTACTTGCGACCCAGCAATGGCGGGCATTTTCACCCAAAATCTGACCAATCAAGGTGGATGTGATAGTACCGTGATTACCACTGTCAATTTGCTAACCAACGACACGTTTTTCGTCGCTTCGCAAACCTGCGACCCAACAGCGGTAGGCGTTTTCACCGAGCACATGACCAATTCAGCGGGTTGCGATAGCACGGTCGTCACAACCATCACTTTGGCCCCAAATATTTTTGTGGGCTTCCAGTTGCTAGGGGCTGTTTGTCAAGGAGACTCCGTGGGCATCACGTTTGACATACTTGGGCCGGGGGCTTTTGATTTCACCTTGACTGACCTCAATTCGGGCCAAATTGAGACGCTTCATGACATTTCATACGGCGATGTTCACTTCGTAAGTCCTTCGCAATCAGCCCTTTATTGGCCGCAGCAGGTGGTCGGCACCAATCCTGAAGGCTGCCTGAAAATCACCAATCTGCTACCCGTTGACGTGATACAACCCGTTTTTACTGAAAATGAAATAGTGCTTTGCAATGGCGATAGTATCTTTCTTGCAAATGCTTGGCAGACTCAAAGTGGCAACTTCGTAGATTCATTGAACTCCCAATTTGGATGCGACAGTATCGTAAACACCCATTTGGTAATTCTTGACCCAATTGATACTGTTTTTCTCGCTTCGCAAACCTGCGACCCAACATTGGCGGGCGTTTTCACCGAGAACCTGACCAATTTGGCGGGTTGCGACAGCACGATAATAACAACCATCGAACTGCTTTCGAGCGATACTTTTTACATCGCTTCACATACCTGCGACCCAGCGCTGACGGGCGTTTTCACCGAAAACCTGACCAATTCGGTTGGCTGCGACAGCACCGTAATTACGACAGTCTCTCTGCTTTCCAGTGACACAGTTATACTAGCTTCACAAACCTGCGACCCAGCGCTGGCGGGCATTTTTACTCAGAACTTGACCAATTCGGCAGGTTGCGACAGCACGATAATAACGACCATCAGTTTGCTTTCGAGCGACACCGTTTTCATCGCTTCGCAAACCTGCAACCCAACGCTGGCGGGCATTTTTACTCAGAACTTGACCAATTCGGCAGGTTGCGACAGCACCGTTATTACGACCGTCGCCCTGCTTTCAAGCGACACAGTTTACCTCGCTTCGCAAACCTGCGACCCAGCGCTGGCGGGCGTTTTCACCGAGAACTTGACTAATTCAGCGGGCTGCGACAGCACGATAATAACGGCCATCAGTTTGTTTTCGAGCGACTCGGTCTTCCTCACTTCGCAAACCTGCGACCCAACATTGGTGGGCGTTTTCACCGAGAACCTAAGCAATTCAGTGGGTTGCGACAGCACGGTCATCACCACCGTTGCGCTGATTTCTAGCGACACGGTTTTCCTGGCTTCGCAAACTTGCGACCCGCTGGAAGTGGGGGTTTTCGAGGAAATCCTTATCAATCAATTTGGTTGTGACAGCTTGGTGTTGCTTACTGTTTCCTTACTTCCGCCCGATTCTTGTGAAATCGAGGAGGTGACAGGCTTGAAAGTCTATGCCCCCAATGCTTTCTCCCCA
>JADLHE010000021.1 GCA_020848965.1 Saprospiraceae bacterium | reverse complement strand
TCAAGGCGTTTGTAAAATACGGTACTCGTCCCTTGCCTGATAGTTATCGAGTTAAGTTCCTTGGGCTTCTTGGCGGGGTAAGTGCCAGCCAAGGGATGTTCATCAAGGTCTTGCCGTTGATTGGTTGCAATGAAGCTGACAGTTTCCAAGTCAGTGCTGATGCTTGTAAGCCTCTTGCTTTGTACCGTAGAATTGTTGGACTGGAAATTAGGCATAAAATTGTTGCTGGGGCAACCTGAATAACTAGGCACGTTCTTCTGTTGGAAATCCTCATCGTCGTAGCTGAAATTGATGAAAAACATTCCATCGTAACTCAAGATTTTTTTCAGGAACCAAGAACTTGGTATCTCCGGGTAATTCCCGCCCCCGGCCGAAGTCGTTTCAATGGCAGGGTTGCCATCACCATTGTCCCCAAACTGATAAATTGTTCCATCAGATGTAATTACGTTGAAACCCTTTAGGTGCTTCAAATCCGTTTGATTGGTGGTAAACAAAGGAACAATCTTAATGTCCTGCAACGGGACCAAAACAGGTTTTTGAAATTTATCGAAAAAGAACTTTCCACTTCCTCCGGGAAAACTAAAGGAAAAGATGTCAGGCTCACTGTCGTGAAGGTTACTTGTAGAATAATTGAAAAAGGTACAGGGGTCACCATTGGGGTCGGGTATCAGCTGTGCTTTATAGTACCAGCCTTCAACACTATCTTCATCCTTCCTTCCTTGCACCATTCTAGAAACAGCGCCTCCGGCTTGCAGCGTCCAGCCCAACCCTGCCCAGCTCGCCTGCTCCCTTACCCTTACCCCTCCAGCGTGATAGCTCAATGAAATAGGTAGATTGATGGAACCTATGGAAAGGTTGTGTATTGGGATATTTATATTTGGAACACCAGTGTAGTAGCTCACTGGCACATCAATATATCGCCCTAAACTTGCAACACTTGGCGAGGGTGGCACTACGTTGTTTATGTAACTATTTAGGGGTTGTGCAATGATACTTAATGCACAAAAGCTAATAATGATGTAGGAGACAAGTGCCTTCATTTCTGTGAGTGTTAGTTTTTACTTAATAGATAACTAGGTTATTCGATAATTAGGGTTTCGATATCAAAACCCTTTGTGTAAGAATTTCACCATTGTGCCAAATGGCAGTAACGTTGTATATGCCATCAGGCCAAGTACTACAATCAATTCTTAACAATTGGTCACCATCCAGCAAGATTTGTTCTGCTTGTTCCCATTTAACAGTCCCAACTGTACTAGAAATTCTAAGTGATGCCTGCGATGTTGAATTGGATGTCAATTTGACATTGAACACATCCGAACTAGGGTTTGGATAAACCTCCATATAGTGTTCATCTCGATTACCCTCAAAGTCGCTTTGCGTAGGCTGGCTCCTATCTATAGTCTCGGTAAATGAAAATGCACATTCAGGGTTCGCTATTAAAGCATGTCTTGGGCCACCTTCAGACAAAACTGCCATCATACGGTGCTTCTGGCCATTTGTGAACATGTTAAGCGCCACGTCATCCGTGTTGTCCATATAGTTCATCACCATCTCAGCTTGAGGTTCTCCAGTGCAAAGGCTAACATGGTAATAGTGGGTTCCGAGTCCGAAGTTTGGCGCATCGTGCAATGGGGTATCATCTACATAGTCGTCCTTGCAAGGTTCGTCATAGCTCCACAAATCGTACAGGCCCAAGTAATTGCCAATTAGATGCGTCAATGTTTTGCCTGAATCGTATGGCGAATCACTGTCTTCAAGGCCATCAAAAATGAAATCCTTGTCAATAACGATACCGTCAGTATTCATGGGCCCAAATGGCATTTGTGAAAAGCCCGCAATATTGTCTTTTAGGTCGCATATCCAAATATTCAAGCACCTTTCGGGATACCAAGCTGCTGAGCCGCCATGTTCAACCGACTTCATTTCATCGCTAATGGGCCATTCCTGTATTGGGGTGTTGAGGTACTCGATTGCTAAACCATTTTGCCCCAAGTCAATATTCTCAGGGATACAAAATGAGATTTTGGTATCTATTGCCAATGCGTAAAAATCCTGAACTTTTTGGTAAATGAAGGACTGAATTGGTTGTGTGTAGAGACCAAAATCTTGATTCAAGACTTCCAATTGTTGGTTTATTTGTTCCAATGAAACAGAGGGTGTACCCCCATTGTAGAGAACGTGAAAAACTAGCGGTATCTTCACGACATTTGCATCGCCCACATCAATGTATCCTGTTATGAATTCTTCCATTGAACCCAATTTCAAAGCCCTCTCAGGTTCAATTTCAATTTGTTGTTTGAGGTATTGCTGTGTGCCATACTGCCTATAGTTCCTTTGTTCAACTTGACCTATTACAGGTGTTGATAGATACAATAGCGTAGCGATGAGTAGCAACTGTCTTTTCATTTTTCCAAACTTTTTTTCAGAACACACGACGAATTCCCGAACGGAACTATTCAAACAGGGTGGCCAGATGGCCTGTTAGGCGGAAGTTGACAAAGTAGCAGTGCAAATAATCGGGGGTTTCATCTTGGGTATCTGTTTTTTGGTAAATATTTGATTTGAATATCAAGTGAGGCAAATGTAGTTTCAATTTTTAAAAAAACAAGCATTTGACAAAAAAAATTGAAGTTGTTTGTGATACAGCCTATTTAATCACATCTGGCCTCCTGTGCGGGTGTTTGTGATGTGAAACGATTTACGATTTGGGGATTTACCCTGACTGCCGACAGGCAAGGTTATACGAGGGCCCAGTACTTCGAACCTATTTTACTGGAATCCCCACCTAGAAAATTGTTTTTCAAGTTGTCAATACAAAGGGTCGGTCGGGTACATCCGTCCGGCCTTTTTTTTGACACCACAGTACTTATTACACTTTCCCGCCAAGTTTGGCACAATCATGGCATTGCAAAAAAAGATAATTAGTCAAGAACAGACTTCCCACCCTTTTGCAAGGTCAGCTGGCCAGGACAAAGCGTTCTGCCCGTTTGACATATTTTTTGCATAAATTACTAAAAAAACGCTGTGAGATGGCGAGCGAAAGGTTTTTTACCTACCTTTGAGCCGCCAAAACTATACATTATCCCATGAGCAGATTACAAACGTGTCTGGCTTGCCTACTTATGTGCATAGCCAGCAAATCCTTTTCTCAACAACTTTCCCTTTTCTCCCAGTACCGGGAGAACCAAACCATCATCAATCCGGCAGCAGTGGGCAGTGGCTACCTCGGTTATGGTCAAAACATGACCTTTGGGGCTTCGTTCCGTTCCCAGTGGCAGGGCATCGAAAATGCGCCTAAAACGGCCTGTTTGCGGGGCGATTACCTCTTCACGGAGGGCAGTCCGGTAAGCCTGATGGGCGGTGGTTACATCATCAACGACCAGACGGGGCCGACAGGCTACACGGGCGCTTACGGGCGCATCGGGGGCTTGCTTTCCGACGACCCCTACTACGGCGGCTTCTCCGTGGGCCTGTCCTTCGGCATGGTGCAGTACCGGGTGAACAGCTCGGAAATCCACTTGCGGGAGGGCGGCGACATCCTTTCCGGCAATGATTTGAACAAGCTTTTCCCCGATGTGGGCCTCGGTGTGTTCGGCTACAAAATGCTGGATGGCGGGGCTTTCGACGGCGATTATGTCTATGGCGGCCTCTCCGTGCCGCAGGTCTTGGGCCTCGACCTCAGCTTCCAGGACAACGGTGGCAACATCCATACTGCACGGGTGCAGCACTTCTACGGCATGCTCGGCTTCTACAAATTCCTTCGGAACGATGGCTTTTTGGAGCCGTCCATTTGGGTGAAATCAGCGCCGAATGTGCCCGTCAACGTGGACTTCAACCTGCGCTATCAAATGGCCCAGAACCTCTGGATTGGTGCTGGCGGTGCCACTTCCAAGAGTTTCCACCTCGAAGCGGGCTTCCTGCTCGGCGAGAACCTCGGCTTCGACAATACCCTGCGCATCGGCTATGGCTTCGACTATTCTTTCAACAGCTTCGGCCCCTATGCTGGCGGAGCGCATGAAATCAACGTGAACTACTCGTTGGAGCGGTAAACGGTTGACGGTTGACGGTGGTCGGTTGACGGCGTGACATTAAGGGGTCAATAGGCCCAATTCAATAAGAACATCCCAATCTCTTGTTACACATGAAAAAAATAATTTTCCTGCTTTCCTTTTTTGCTGTTGCAATAGTGGAAAAAGGCTTCGCCCAGACTTTTGGGCCTACCTATTGTTTCAGTCCTCAACAAATTCAGGTAAACGAGGGTGACAATGTCTGCTTCAACCTCATGGTGGATGATTTCACGGACATCATCAGCACCCAGTTTACCATCAGGTTTGACCCTGCGGTATTGGAATATGTGAGCATCAGCAATTTTCATCCGAACGTTCCCGGCTTGGACATTGCTGATTTTGGAGTTGCTACGGCTGGCTTGGGCTATATTACCTTCATCTGGAACGATGGCCAGCCTTGCCAAAATGCCACCACGGGTGCCTCCATTGACGAGGCAACCGACCCCAATCCATTTCTGTTCACGATTTGTTTCAAGGCTATTGGTGATTATGGCAATCATTCGCCTATCGAAATAGTTGATTCTCCGATTGACCGTGTAACACGCAGGGCCACAGCGGCTTGTTTTGATATTGGTGAATATATCTGCAATGGCTTCGTGTCCATCGGCACCTCACCCTTGAAAATCAATATCGGTTCCGCCAACGGTAATCCCGGAGAAACGGTTTGCGTGGATTTCAAAGTAGAGGATTTCAATGACTTGGTTTCGATGCAATACTATATCTTCTACGACCCTGCGGTACTGGAATACCAAAGTTCCATGAAGATGAACCTCGGGAGTTCGGGAGACCAATACGATATTTTCCATAGCGCCCCCAACCATATGATTGCCACCAGTTGGTACACCAACGACATCAACAACGGCAAGACCTTGGCAGATGGCACGCAGATATTGCAGGTCTGCTTCAAGATAATCGGTAATTGCGGTCAGATTGGTTCAATTTATATCTCCGACAACCCGAACTCTTCGCCGCCTGAACCCATAGAAGTCATTGATGAAATAACGGGGGCTGACCCCAGCAACGGCACGAACATTGGCCTGCTGAGCACACCGGGTGAGGTGACGGTAAACTGCGTTGACCCGGATGGCATCACCATCAATATGGCGGACAAAAACGTCTGCCCCGGAGAGACCTTTACCTTGGATGTGAAACTGGAAGACTTCAACCAGATTGCTTCCATGATGTTCGATTTGAAATGGAACCCAGCGGTGATTCAATACCAAAGCGTTGAATACCCTATCCAGCCCGGCTCCAACTGCTTGCCTTGGTCGAATGGATTCAGTGCCGCCAATGCCAACCAAGGCCTTATCCACATGGATTGGTCAACCATTGGCCAGGGCTGCAACAAACCGGACGGCTATATCCTTTTCAGGCTCACTTTCAAGGTGGTGGGTGCCAGCGGTTCCAGCACCAACGTAGCGGTGGTGGACCCTATTTTTGTGGACAAATTTGGGGGGCAGGCGGTGGATATTGGCATCAACTCCAATAACAGCTTCGTGAAGGTCTGCGAATTGAGCAACCCGACCATCAGCGCCGAATCGGAGAATGCCAATCCCGGCGAAACGGTCTGCATTGACTTCACGGTACAAGATTTCAACGACATCACCAGCATGGGCTACACCTTGGCTTGGGAGCCTACCGTGCTGCAGTTCACAGGCTTGCAGGGCTTCAACCTTGCTGGCCTCAGCCAAGCCAATTTCAATACTTCGCAAGCGGGCAACCTCGGCCTTTTGGGTGTGGACTGGACAAGTGCCGTGGGTGAAACCGTGCCAGATGGCGTTTCCATTTTCACGGCCTGCTTCAAGGTCTTGGGCGACCCCGACGAATGCACGGTCATTGAATTTACCGATTCGCCTTGGCCAATCAATATCGAAACCACGGTTTCCAATGCTACCAACGTGGGCCTGAACGGCCAACCAGGGCAGGTTTGCGCACTGAATCCCTTTATTTTCAGTGCCAGTTTGCCAGACCAGTACTCCGGTCAGAACTCCACCATCTGCGTTGACCTGACGGTCGAGAATTTCAACCAGTTGACCAATACGGAGTATTCCATCAACTGGGACCCCGACGTGATTGAATTTCAGAACGCTACCCCAAGTGGTGCATTGGCCAATTTCACATCCGCCAATTACAACCTGAGCAATGCCCCGGATGGCAATATGACCATAGATTGGGCAGCAGCAAACCAAATCCTTGGTACCTCTTTGCCGGATGGCACCGCCATCCTGAAACTGTGTTTCAAGGTGATAGGCTCCTCCGGCGAATGCAGCCCATTGACCATCAGCGGCTACCCAATGCCTACGGTCATCAACAGTGCCACCACTGGCCCTGCCAACCTCACGCTTGGGGCAAACAACGGCAGTATTTGCGTCAGCGGTGCCATCAGCATGGCCAGCTATACGGTGACGGACGTAAGCTGCGGCGGCGCTCCCAACGGTGCCATTGACATTACCATAGCAGGCGGTTCTGGCCAGTTTGCCTACCAATGGTCAGGCCCTTGCGACAATCCTATTTCGCAAGACCAAACCAATCTTTGCGTGGGCAACTATGTGGTAACAGTGACAGATATTTTGAACCCATCGCTGAAAATCATCCAGCCGTTCAATGTGGTTTATTCTGCAGATGCCAAGTTTGCACATGCAGGCCAGGACACGATTTTCTCTTGTGGCGGATTTTTCATGACCCTCAACGGCACAGCTTCTTCCACCGGGCCAAACACGACCTACCTCTGGCAAGCCATTGGCAGCGGCCTGGTTTTACCGGGACAAGAAACCTCCCTGACGCCACAAGTCATCGGCGGCAGCCTTTATAAATTGACCGTCACAGGCCCGGGCTGCGTGGATACAGACTCCGTTCGGATAAGTCCGGCACAGATTCCGGTACCTTATATTGACAGCCTGCCACCTGCGCTCACTTGCCAGATGGACACCGTGCAATTGGATGGAACGCTTTCGCCAATTGGCTACGACGTGATGTGGACTGGCCCGGCCATCGTTCCCGGCACGGAAACCTTTTTGGAGCCAAAAGTGACGGAAGAAGGCATGTATTATATGACCATGACCAGCCCGGTGACGGGTTGCACGGGCGTGGATTCGGTGATGGTCACGCAGAATAAAGTTTATCCAACCGCCGATGCCGGCAGCGATGGCAATTTAGGTTGCAATGTCACATCTTATGCCTTAGGTGGTCCGCTTACCAGTATTGGCCCGAATTTAAGCTATGATTGGGTGCCCATTGGCCCCGGCCAAATCTGCGGCAACCCACAATCGGCGAATATCAGCGCTTGTTCGGATGGTCTGTTCCAATTGACCGTCATCAACGACCTGAATGGTTGCTCCGCAATGGACACGGTGCAAGTGACAAAAGACCAAAACGCACCTACCGCCAATGCAGGCACTACGCAAAGCCTCAATTGCACAAACAACAGCGTGACCTTGGATGGCTCCGGTTCAACGCCCGGCATGCAGTACACTTGGACAAACCTGACGACCGGTGCTACCATCGGCCAAGGCAGCTTGACGGTGGACGTCACAACGGCAGGCACTTACCAATTGGAAGTATTGAATACTGCCAATAATTGCAGCGCCATTGCACAGGTAATAGTCGAAAATGAGCAAGACCACCCCGATGCGGTTGCTGCCTCCAGCAATGATATTGATTGCATGGTGCTCGATGCTACGCTTACTGCGGAGGGTTCTGCCACCGGAAACAATATCAGTTACGCTTGGTTGAACAGCACCGGAACACAAGTTGGTACAGGGCTTGAAACCACCGTGACCACGCCCGGCACATATACCTTGGTGGTTACAGATGCAAGCAATACTTGCACCAGCACAGCAACCGCTACCGTTGGCAATTTGACGTCAGCCCCTGTTGCTGAGGCTGGGCCAGTCAAATTCCTTACCTGCGATATTGACGAAGTCACCCTGATGGGCACGCCTCCCGGCAACGCTTCGCTGCTGGTACAGTGGTTCGGCCCCGGCCAACAATGCATCACTGGTGCGAGTACACCAAACCCGGTGGTGAGTTGCCCCGGTTTCTACACCATGCAAGTGTACAATAGCTTGACGGGTTGCGTTGGCAAGGATTCCGTAGAGGTGAAGTTGGATACGGTGAAGCCGAACGTCAACGCAGGCACGGACACAGCACTGCCTTGCGCTGGCAGCAGTGTGCAATTGCAAGGCACCACGGATGCGACCGACTTCATCGCCTCTTGGACAACGATACCCGTTGGCCTGCCACTCACGGGCGGCGGTACGCTGACGCCGATGGTCAGTGAGCCGGGCACTTATGTGCTTTCGGTAAAATCAAATACCAACGGCTGCACGAATACGGATGAAGTCCAAGTTAGCCTTAGCCCCAATGGCCCTCAAGCTGATGCGGGCGAGGATACCGCCATAGATTGCAACAATACCACAGCTACCTTGGATGCAAGTGGTTCTTCGCAAGGCGTCACCTATGCTTGGCAGCAAATCGTTGGCGGCAGTTTTACCTCCGACCAAGCTACCGTGGAAGTTGGGGCAGGGCTTTATATGCTGACCGTCTCGGCTGGCGGCTGCGTGGATGTGGATACCGTCAACGTGGACAATAATATCGTTGATATTCAAGTAGTTGCAGATTCATCGGGCAATCTTTCCTGCATCAACCAAACTGTTGATTTGCATGGCAGCCTCTTGGCTGGCCCGCAAGGCGCTACCTTGATTTGGAAAGATGCCAATGGCACCATCGTTGGCAATGGCCCAACACTCACGGTCACCAATGCGGGTACTTTTACTTTCGAAGCAACCGATTCCAACAGCGGCTGCACCGATTCGGATGAGGTAACGGTCTCCGTGGTGAATGACAATTTGGAGCAAGCCGCCGCTTCCGTTGAATACACGGAATGTGCTTCCGATGCTGCCCTGACGGGCAATTTGCCCACCGACGCCACTGGGCAATGGACCAGCCCAACAGGTGCCAGCTTCAACGACAGCAGCTCACCCAATGCCACCGCCACCGATTTGGTGTCCGGTGAAAACCTGTTCATTTGGACGCTTTCCTTGAGCGGCTGCCAGAACTACGATGCCGACACGGTCACGGTCACTATCAATGCTACTACGGCTGCGCCAAATGCCGTGAATGACAATGCCGTGCTGGAACCCGGCACGGGCGGCGAGGTGACCTTGAACGTGCTCGAAAATGATGTATTCGACTTCGCAACGGGCAGTTTCACGCTTTTGCCATTTGATGGCTTCGGCGAAGCAGTGGCAACCGATTCGGGTGCGGTTACTTTCATCAAGGAAAACTGCCAAGCTGGCAAAGTGCAAGTGCTGTACGAGCTTTGCAACCTCACTTGCCCCGACCTTTGCTCCGAGGGCATACTGACCGTGGACATTAAGCAGGACCCCGCCGAGCCTTGTTCCCCAACGGATGCGCCAAACGGCATCACACCCAATGGCGACGGCGTGAACGATGAATTTGTCTTCGATATCCTGCTCAGCGGCGAGAATTTCCCGGACAACGAAATCATCATTTTCAATCGCTGGGGCGACCAAGTGTATCATGCCAAGCCCTACAACAACGACTGGAAAGGCACCAACCAAAACGGCAAAGACCTACCGGCAGCCACTTATTACTACGTGCTGCGCTTGAATATTGCGGATGGTGTGATTCTGCGGGGGGATGTTACGATTTTGAAATAGAAGCCCATTGCCCCAAAGCATGGGAAGATGGTTGCGAGCGGGTGATTTTCTGAGGAAAATCACCCGCTCGCAACTACAAACAACAACGGCGGCGGCATCTTTGAT
>JADLHE010000020.1 GCA_020848965.1 Saprospiraceae bacterium | reverse complement strand
TGAAGCCCTCTATCGTGCCATCGCTCAGGGAGCCGGGGCGGTCGCTGGCCAAGTAGCCGGTTTGGGAAGCCTCATGGTAGGTGAAGAAAAGGTCGTCGTAGGCCGTATTGAAGGGTTTGCCCATGCTTTGCGGAGCAACCCAATTGCCAGATTTGTCCTTTTTTACGGAGAAAACATCGAGCCTGCCAGCGCCTTTCATTCCATTTGAACTGAAATAAAGCGTTTGTGCGGTTTGATTGTAGCTTGGGGTCACCTCATCGCCAGCCGTGTTGAAGGGCAGACAGTATGGCGCTCCAAACTTCCCATCGAAGCTAATGGAGCTGGCCCAAATATCCATTTTGCCTTTTCCGCCCTTACGGTCCGATGCGAAATAGAGCACATATTTTTTTTGCGTTACATCAAAACCGATGGCGGGCTGTGTGTTGTTCGAGCCGTGCTGGTTGATGCTTTCGGGCAGTTTCACGGCTGGCCCCCAAGTTCCTTCGAACTCACGGTCACGGTACCAAAGTTCGCATTTGGTCATGGCCTCATCGCTGCAAATGGTAAAATACATTCGGCTTGCATCGGGCATGAGCGTTGGGCAGGCAATATGCTTGCTCGTTTTATTGAGGTTGAATTCCTTGTCAATTTTTGGGAGTTCGCCGGGGGTGCAAGAGTAAATTTTGCTCAGTGGTTTATCCCCTTGAACCGCTGACCGTGTGCTTGAAAAATAGATACGCTCGCCATACCTGACGGGGGCAAAATCGGCCCGCAGAGCATTCACGTTGCTACTGAGACGTTGAGCGGTGAACTCAAATGATGTGATGGTGGACGGATTTGCAGCAGTCTGGGCCAACAAACTAATTGTCAGCATTAGCCCGAAAGCTGTGTTGAAGATTCTAATAAGCATTGTTAGTAAGTTTTGGCGTATTGGTTGAATAACAAACGTTGTTTAAGCAAAATACCTTAAACCATTTTCAGTCTGAATTGAAAGCAATCTCGGTAAGTGGACCAGGTGAGTTGTTTGTAACAAAAATGTTTGAGAAGGGAAACTGTAAGAATTGGCTGCAAAGTTATGCCCAACAAAGATGATAGGCAAGGGCAACCAAGATTTATACTGCTTTATCCGTATGTTAAATAATTATAATTACAATTTCTTTTAAATGCTATTTAATTGATGAAAAGCCCTTTAGCTAGACAATTGCGGCAATACTCCCGGATTAAATTACCGCAATATTTCTTTTACCCCCACTCATAATACATCGTTGATGGCTTGTAGATTATGGGTCAAGCGGTCGGCGCAGGTAAATCTGGCGGGTCAGTTCAATGAAATAACTGAACCCTTCCGTGCTGAACTCAAAAGTGTAGGGTTCGTAGCCATCGGCCAACACTGTCAATTGGTAATGCTTCCCTGTTTCCAACCGGAGCGGAATATTGTTCTGCTCCTTACGGGCAGCAAAAGCACCCTGCTCGCCCGTTTTCATTTCTTTCAACTCGACTTTCGGCGCAAAGACTGGGTTATTGTCCAAAGAACGGAACACTTTCAACTCAACCGCTGCAAAGACTCTTGCCTGAAAAATATCCAGGTTATCGGCCATAGCTGCGGTATCAGCGGCATCAGGCCTGTTTGACACCAGATAAGCACTTTGGCTTTGGCCATGAAAGCTGTAGTAGGTTTCATCATAATTGGTGTTGAGCACATCCCCCAAGTTTTCGGGCACCCGCCATTCGCCTTCCTTGTTTTTTTGTTCCCTAAAAATATCGAAGCCACCTTTGCCCGGCCAGCCATTTGAACTGAAGAAAAGCGTTTGGGTAGGTTGATGGAAAAACGGCGTGATGTCGTCTTGAGGGGTATTGAACGGCATGTTTACTGGTTCGCTAAAACTGCCATCCCTCCCAACCGCACTGCACCAAATATCGAAACCTCCCCGACCATTTGGCCTGTCTGAAGAAAAGTATAGGATGTATTGCTTCCTTGTCTGGTCCCATGCAATGGATGGTTGCTTTGCATTTGTTCCACGCTTGTTGACCTCATCGGGCACTCGTTTTGGAGGTCCCCACCCCCCCTCGTACTCACGCTCCCGGAACCAAATCTCACAGCCTTCCGATTTCAAGAAATCACCTTTGCAGATGGTATAATAGACCCTGCTTGCATCTGGTGCCAAAGTAATATCGCCCGCACTGAGCAGTTCCTTGCCCGGATTGGCCGCAAAAGGCTTAGCAGGGTAGTTGCCACGAGACTCATAAATTCTTGAGACCATCTTCTTCTCCTTGCGGCGCTCACCCGGCACTTCCTTTATGCTGGTGAAATAAACTTTGTCGGCGTAGCGCAGCGGAGCCATATCTGGGTTGGGCGTATTCACATTTTCGGCAAGGCGCTGCACGTTCATAGGGTTGACCTTGGCCTTGTCTTCCTCGTCCATTGTTTTGATAGCCTCCATTGCAAGGTAGGCAAAGAGGTTGTTCGGTTCGTTGTGGGCATCAATGTATTTCTGGAAATATCGGCGGGCTTCCCCCTCCTTGTTCAAGTCCAATTTTACGGTTGCCAACTGGTAATCCGTAACGGAATAGTAGCCAACTTTTGCGTTTTCTGGTATCCTTTCAAGATAGGCTTCCGCTTTGTCAAAATCGTTGCTGAGCCTGGCGGCCTCCCCTGCCACGAACATGGAGGCAATGTTCATCGAGTCAATTTCCAGCACTTTTTCGCTGAATAGCAAAGCCGAAGCATAATCCTTTGAGTGGAATGCAGTCAGGGCCTTTTTCTCATAATTTTCCAAATATTGGCCAAAGGCTATGTTGGACATTAAAGAAAAGGCAATCAACAGAATAGTGTTCCAACGGTGCATTTTAGGTCTTTTTATAGTTCTTGTCTCAAGATGATTGGTTCACAATCGGGAAGCGTAAGGGAGGATAATTCCGAGCGTATGTTATGTAGATTGTTAGACCATTGAAACAAATACTAAGCCATAGGGGAAAGGAGTAATTTGAGATTTACCTAATAAAAATGGGGGCCAATTTTGAACGCACGGACAATGGCCGTGTATAAGCCTCAAAAATTATCAAAATCACCATCCATGAAAAAGCTGTTGATTATCCTTACCATATTATCCTACGCACTAGGAAGTGCAAATGCCTTCAACCATTGGGGCACGCTGCCGGAGCGCATCAAGCCTATCAGCAAAATAGCCTACGAGCAATCCTATTATGTTGAGCAGGCCAAGCTTTGGCAGCAAGAAACCACCAAAAACAACCAGAACCCCGATGCTTGGCTCAACTATTTCCGGGCTGCCCGCTACGCCAATATGCTGGAGCGCAATGAGGTAAAAGCCTTCGATTTGAATGCCATCGTGGCAATGATTCCGGCCAGTTTGAGCAATACATTCGAGTACCAGTTCATCCGGTTCATGGCCGCCGACTGGAACGAAGACCGTTACCAATACCTGCTCAAAGCCCATGAAATTGCGCCGCAGCGCACCGAGGTTTTTCACGACTTGGCTACTTACCACATCGTAAAAGGGGAGCAGGTGGAAGCCATGACTTATTTGACCAAATTGTTCGATGCGGGTGAATTCCCGTCCGAATTGTTGGCCTGGAATTACAACCTGTTGGCTTCCGTCGGGCAAGACGCCGTTCTGTTGACCTATGGCGACAACGACACCTACCCACTCTGGGTGCTGCAATCGGCAAGGGGCATCCGAAGGGATGTTAAGGTACTGAATGTCAACCTTTTATTGATGCAGAGCTATCGGGAACGGGCTTTCAAAGGACTGGGCCTGCCTTCGGTGGACCTCTCCGACTGCAAGAGCCAAACCGAGATTTACGAAAAGGTGATGCGGCAATTGATGCAATCTCCCCAACTATCAATTTACCTGGCCAACACGATGCCGGAGGAAGTCAGGCTCGCTTTTGGCGACAGCCTTTACCTGACTGGCCTTGCGCTGCACTACGCCCCCAACAGCTTTGATAATTTGGGAGTCTTGAAAAACAATATCGAAAACCGATTCCTGCTCGACTATCTGCGGGTGGATTTCACCCCAGACTCCATCACCTCCATCATGTCCAGCATGAACCTCCAATACTTGCCCGGATTTGTGTTGCTACACCAGCACTACATGGCCAGTGGGGAAGACCTCAAGGCTGCCAGCCTGGAGAGCTTGATGGAGCGGGTGGCTGATGAGGGTGGAAGGATGGATATTTTGCGCAACTATCTGCAAAAACAGCAGTCTGACTTGGCGCCAATCGCCTCCTCCATCTCTGTTCGGAGCCTCGACAAAGGCGTGAAAAAAATAGTTGCAGCACCCAATCTCTATGCATTCGACACAGAGGTTACCAATGCCCAATACGAGTCATTCTTATTGGATTTGCTGAAAAACAAGGAGTTTGAACTGTTGGGCATGTGCCAATCACCTCGAATTGAATGGAAAAGCTACCTTCCAGAAAAGTACAAGGCATTACAAGATAGCGAGCTATTCAAGCACGCACATCCAGACGACCCCAGTTGCCCGGTTGTCAACATCAGCCATG
>JADLHE010000019.1 GCA_020848965.1 Saprospiraceae bacterium | reverse complement strand
TCAACCTATTATCAACCATTATCAACCACCTCAAAACCCATGCTTCCATTTCCTCGCTATTGCAATGGCGGTTTCCAGCATGGCGGGGTCCCAGTTTTCAACGTTCCAAGCAGTGGCTGCTAGGGATGAATTGCGGAGCATGTTTCGACCGTCTTCATAGCTGTTGGCGGTTTCGAGTATTTGGGACAAAATGGCTTGTTGCTCCGCAAGAGCCTCATCTTCAACGGGTTGGCTGTTAAAATAAAGTGTAGTAAGCGGCAGGAACGCATTTGTCGTGAGTTGCTCAATTCCTGAATGCTGAGCAACGATGTCGTTCATTTTCAAAAAATCGGCTTGGAAAGCTGTGCGTTCTTCGCCAGTATTCAAGGCCGAAGAAAGTTGCTCCAGTACTACGAATTTTAGGTTTGGGCAATGCGGAATGGTCTTTTCCAAAAGCTCAAAAACCGAGGCTGGCACTGGCTCGTCGTGGGTGTCTCGCCTGATTTTACGATTGGGAACCACCATTGAATCTTCCCAACTGCCACCCGAAATATGGATTTCACGCACCCGCTGCAATGGATACAGTTTCAGCATTTCCTCGAAACCGACCTCGAAATTGTGCAACTGGCAAAACAGGTTGTGCAGGTCGAGGATGATAAAGCCGTTGACGGGTTCAATGAGTTTTTGCAGGAATTCGCCATGTTTTTTTACCTCGTCCAAGCTGTAAGAAAAGGCGAGGTTCTCCAAGCCGACCGGACAATTGCAGGCATCCTGAATGCGCATCAGTCGGTCTATCCCGATGCCGAGGGTGGTGCTGGTATATGGGATGCTGATGGGTGCGCCTTTGTGGAAATCTTCGCCCGTCATAAAGCCGAAATGCTCGGTCACGTGGTCAAATCGGTAGGTTTTTGAAAACTGCCGGAGTTGCGCCAACCAATCCGTTTGTTCGGGTTTCCATTTCCCGGAAAAAATGGAAAAATAGACGCCGTGGCCAATCAGACGGCCTTCATTGGCATAAGTCAGTAGCAATTCCTGGAACCAATCCGGCATGTTCGGCTGCTTGAACAGGGCATCGAATGACCATTCCAAGCCTTCCACGCTGCCCGATTCGAAGAGCGGCAGGGCAGTGGTGAGCAGGTTTTTATCGAGGTTGCAAGCAATTGAAGGAAGGAGCATAACGGTGGGTTTTTAAATGAAAAAGCGCCAAGTTTAGCTGGTAAACTTGACGCTTTATGAGCGGTTTTTGTTCTTTAGCCCATGCCGCAACCGGGGCAGTTGCCGCCTTCATCATTGGGATTGCAAGTGCCGTTTTCACCGTTATTGTCCCGTGGATTAACGATTTCGCCGTTGCTGTTTTTGCGCTCTTGCTTTACATCGTCGGTAGAAAGTGTTTCAACGAGGTCGCAAGATGAGGTAGCGGTGCCGAGCGTGACGCCCACCACGATAGCTTGAAGCAATGATTTTGAAATTTTCATGATGGAATATTTAAAAGGTGATTAAATGATTTGTTGCGATAGACCTGATGGTATTGGTGAAAGGTTGGGTGGTCGAAATAATATTTTTCAATTGCACCAAATGACATGAATATGGTCGTCGTGACGGGCTGCATGACAGCCTTGAAACCTGAGCTTGTCCTCTTTCTCCAAACCAAGTCTGGTTTTTAGATGCGGCTCCAGCAAGATTTTACACACAGATTTTTCCTTCAGGAACAAACGAATCATTTCACCCGTGATTTTTTCATCCAGCTCGTATTTTGAGACATCCACGAGCTTTTCGGTGAGCCTCATTTCTATGCTTCGGTATTTGTTTTTGCATTTGTCCTCCATGTCCACTTCGCCGGGCAATGGCTTGGCACTGACGCCGTAAGCCAGTGGGAACGGGGCGCCGTCCAAAGGTTTTCCATCCGTTTTGTTCTTCCAATGCAGGGCAATGTCCACCGTAATCCCGTTCCGATGCGTATAATGTGGTTGGAGCGGGTAGCCGTCGAAGAAAGGGAAATTGGCGTCGAGGTAGTAGAGGCAGGTGCCAGGGAACTGCTTGGCCAATTGCGCAGCAACCCGCTCACAACTAGCCTTCACTTCTGGACGGACGTAATGGTGGTTCAATGCCGCAAAATAGCCGATTTGGTGCGGCTTTAGGACTGGATTTCCAAAAACGGGAAGCGGTACCCGACCAGATTCCCATTTTGCGAAAATAGGCACCAAAAAAATATTGACCAGAAAATAGAGGCTTGAAAAAATAAGAATTCTTACCAAAAAACGGTGTTTTTCCAGCAAATTATTTTTGTTAAGCACCCAAAACAGTAATTTGTATAATAAAAAAACTACGCCCCCTGTCTGTGTAAAAAGGCTTAGCAATCCGATGATTGTCAGGTGTTTAAGCGCTGTTGCTGTTTTTTGCATGATTATTGAAAAATGGGTTTTGAATTCTTAAGTCAATCGAACACACACCTTTACCAGAACCGAGTGCGTATTTTGAATTAAACACACTGAATGGATGTCTTTTGGCCATTCGGTGTTCGGTAAACACAGCAAGAATTACCTCCTAAACAAAAATTATGAAAATGAGAATCACTCACTTCTGCCTGAGCTTCTTGGCTTTTGCCATTGCCGTAACGGCTTCTGCACAAACTTCCTTTTGGACAAAGTTGGACGAAAAGTCATTGTCGAACCGATCGAGTGAACGTTGGATAGTGCCTGAAAAATGCCAAACATTCGCTTTGGATGCAACTGCTTTGAGAAATTCGCTCTATGATGCCCCTCTGCGGGACGAGCCTGGGAAAATCGGTACTACCTTGGAGATTCCAATGCCCGATGGGAGCACCGAATTCTTCGAAATTTGGGATGCACCATTGATGCACCCAGATTTGGCTTCGAGGTTTAGGAATATCAAAACCTTTAGTGGTCAGGGTATCACCAATCCGAATTCGGCCATTTACCTCGATTGGACACCACAAGGCTTCCATGCCATGATAATAGCTCCGGGTAAGGTGAGTTTCATTGACCCATATTTCATGGGGGATAATTCAGTATATGCTGTATATGATAGGCAAGATTATTCGGATGCTACTGGGCATGAATTCAGTTGTGGCGCTGAGTCTGATGAGGAGCACCAATATATGCCCTCCTTTGAGATGTCGCCGATTGAAGCTACCAACCGTGTATTAACTACTAAAAGAACCTATCGTTTGGCAATTGCGGCGAGCGGGGAATACAGCAGTTATCATGGAGGAACCAAGGAACTTGCACTTGCTGCCATCAACACTACCTTGAATAGGGTGCGTGGTATTTATGAGACAGAATTGGGCATAAGTTTTACTTTAATTTCCAATAATGCAGATATTATTTATTTAGACAGCACCACCGACCCATACTCGCTACCACCAACATTGGCAGAAAACCAGACCAATATTGACTTAGTGATTGGCAGTGCCAATTATGATATGGGGCACGTTTTCGGAGCAGGTGGTGGCGGTGGCATTGCAACGGTTAGCAGTGTCTGCAACAATGCATCAAAGGCACGAGGTATGACAGCAGCGATATATC
>JADLHE010000018.1 GCA_020848965.1 Saprospiraceae bacterium | reverse complement strand
TATTTTTATGAAAATCGGAAAAAAATACTTTGAAACCGAGCTTAATGGCAGTGTAAGTAGATTTATCAGTTCTGGTAATGACGAATCTGTCATCAAAAAAGAAATACAAAAAATAAGAAACAGTCAATATCACTTCGACCAAATCAATCAGAGTTTAGCCATTGCTCATGAAAACAACTTAGAAGTAGCATTTACAATATGTGACTATTAGCAAGAGGCAAAAAATAACAGAAAACAACGGCTTTCTGTCCATGCTGCCGAACATCTGGGTGCAGGACAATTGCAACGGTGACCTGGGGATTGTGCTTTCTTTTGGCTTCAAGGTGGCCAAAACCACCAAGTCGGCTGCAACGCTTTATCCTATGCCTTCCGATGTTTCTTACGAATACGGTATGCCGGGCACCATCGTTTTCAAGTGCAAAACCTTGGGTAAGCGTGCCCGCTACATCGTGGAGTGCAGCACCTATGGCGGCCAAACTTGGACGATGTGCGGTGTGAGCACCAAGGGCCGCCAAATCATAGCGCAAGGCTTGGTGCGTGGCAAGGAGTATCTTTTCCGCATTTATGGTCAAAACGAGGCAGGGAACGGGATGCCTTGGACTTCGGGGAGTATTTTGGCAGCGGTGTAGCCATTGCGCAGACTTGACAGGTTTTCAAAACCTGTCAAGTTTTTCCCTCGGTACGTGGACGGTTCCCTACGGGATGACAAGGGGAAGTGCCGTTTATTTCCATTCTAATTGAGGTTCGTTACTGTAAAGGTGCAACGCCCGTATCCAAGTTCTGAGCTTAGCCAAGTCAAGCGACTCGAAGCACGACAGCAGCCTTGTCATCCCGCAGGGAACCGTCCTCGCCACGAGCGGAAGCACGGACTGGCAGTCCGTGTTACTCACTCACCCTTTTCCTCCACCTCACCTCATACAAATCCTTCCTTCTATCCCGCAGGTTCTGCACAGAGCCATTGCGGTGCAGCTCTTTTAGCAAATCCAAGTCGAGGTCGGAGATGAGAATCATCTCGGTGTTGGGGGTGGCCTCCTCCTTGATGCCGTTGGTGGGGAAGGCGAAGTCGCAGGGGGTGAAGACGGCGCTTTGGCTGAACTGGATGTCCATGTTGTGGACCTTGGGCAGGTTGCCCACGCTGCCAGCCAGTACCACGTAGCACTCGTTTTCGATGGCACGGGCTTGGGCGCAGTGCCGCACACGGGAGTAGCCGTTCTGGGTATCGGTGAGGAAGGGCACGAAGAGGATGTTCATGCCTTGGTCGGCGAGCATGCGGGGCAGTTCGGGGAACTCCACGTCGTAGCAGATGAGGATGCCCACCTTGCCGCAGTCGGTATCGAAAACCTTTAGTTCGTTGCCGCCGCTCATGCCCCAGACCTTCACTTCGTCGGGGGTGGGGTGCAGCTTCACGAAGCGCTCCGATTCGCCATTGCGCTTGCAGAGGTAGCCCACGTTGTAGAGGGTTTCGTCCTCCACGATAGGCATGGAGCCGGTGATGATATTGATATTGTAGCTGATGGCCAGCTCTTGGAAGCGGTCACGGATGGACTCGGTGAACTTGGCCAATTGCCGAATGGCAGCCGATTCGCTGAGGTCGTTGTAGGCGGCCATGAGCGGGGCATTGAAAAATTCCGGGAACAGCACGAAGTCGCAGCGGTAGCCGCTCACGGCGTCAATGAAATACTCGGCCTGCTCGATGAGTTCTTCGAGGCTGTTGTAGGGGCGCATCTGCCATTGCACGAGGCCCACCCGCACGTATTCCTTTTGGCTGACGGGCGTGCTCTTCGAGGGGGCTTCGTAGTAGATATTGTCCCATTGCAGCAGGCAGGCGTAGTCCTTGCTGGCTTTGTCGCCGGGCAGGTAGCCCCGCATCACCTTCTTCACGTGGAAGTCATTGGAGAGCTGGAAAGTGAGCACGGGGTCGTAAACCTTCTTGAGTTTCACCTCTTGGATATACTCCTTCGTGGTCAGCTCCTTGGCGTGGAGGTGGTAATTGGGCAAGCGCCCACCAAAAATGATGGCCTTGAGGTTGAGGTTTTCGCAAAGCTCCTTGCGGTAGTCGTAAATCCGGCGACCCAGCCGCATGCCCCGGTAGCTGGTTCCGATGAAGACGTCAATGCCGTAGAGCACATCACCATCGGGGTCGTGGGTGTCGAAGGAGTAGTTCTCGCCGCAGATTTCGGGATAGGTATGGTTGTCGCCGAACTTCGAGTAATTGACGATGATGCTCAGTGCACAACCCACCACCTCGTCGTTGACGGTGATGGCCACCTGCCCGTCGGGGAATTTTTCGATGAGCGTTGCAATCGTCTCCTCCGGCCAATAGGAGTCCTTCATGGCGGAATAGGATTCCATCATCAGTTCCTTCAGCGCAGGGTAGTCGCTGATTTCTAGGAAACGGAGTTCTATTTTATCAATCGTTTTCAACATGGAAAGTTGTGAGTTTTGGGTTTTGAGTTTTGAGTGCCCGCCGGGCAATAGCTTCCAATTCTGTATGATTGCCTATGCCCGTTGCTTGAGCCGATTCACCAAGAAGTAGGCCAGCACCAACACTGTGGACAGTACGGCCAGCTTCGCAATCAGGTCGCCCCAGCGCACGTAGAACGTAATGCGGTCGTTGAATTTGATGTTCTGGCGAATGGCGGCCTCCACTTCGTAGTCGGTGGGCTGCTGCACATCGCCCCGCTGGTTGATGAAGCAGGAAGTCCCCGTATTGGCCGAGCGGGCGATGCTCTTGCGGGTTTCCACGGCCCGCAGGCGGGCATAGGCGAGGTGTTGGCGGTGTCCGCCAGAGTCGTCCCACCAGCCGTCGTTGGTCATGATGAAAATGGCCTCGGCCCCGGCCTTGATATAGCCGCCGTTGTATTCCCCGAAGATGCTTTCATAGCAAATGCTGGGGGCTACCTTGCCCGTCTCGCTGGGGAAAGCCTCCCGGTAGCGTTGCGTGCCGTGGCCCTCCACCGAGCCGTCGAGCTGGTCAACGATGGGTTTCAGGAAGAACAAAACCTCGTGGTAGGGGAGAATCTCCGCCCCCGGCACCAACTTGGATTTGATGTAAAATGGGATACTGTCTTGCCCCGCCTCCAATTGCAGCGCAGCATTATACACCTCCACGAAGATGACGTTGCCGTTTGCCCGCTCGATGCGGCGGGTGTTGCGGGTATGGGGTTCGCCTTCGGCAAAAACCTTGTAGGCGCTCACGCCCGTTACCAGCTTCACGCCGGGGTGTTTGTCCACAAATTGCTGCGCAACCTGCATGGCAGGGTGGCTTTTCAGGTCTTCCGTCCGAACGCCGTCAAATGCAGTCTCCGGCCAAACGACGTATTTGGTGTTCGGTGTCACCGCTTTTTCCGAAAGGATGATGAACCGCTCCATTTGCTCCCGCTCCGGTATCTTGAACTTCTGGTAATGCGGCTCGAAATTGGGCTGTATCACGGCCACTTCCACGTCACGGCCTTCGTCCTGCACATTGAAATACCATACGAGGGAGGCGGCAATGGGCAAAAGCACGATTAGCTTGATGCGCCAGAGCTTCCAACCTTGCGCCAAGGCGGCCTTCGGTGAAAACCGGAACTCCATCTTCTCCAGCAACCGGAAGACCAACACATTGACCACCATCACCCAAAGCGAGCCACCGAAGACGCCCGTGTACTCGTACCACTGCACCGCTTGCGGGAATTGCGCAAAGGCGTTGCCCAAGGTCAGCCACGACCAGGAGATTTCCCAGTTCAGGTGCAGGTACTCGAAGCTGAGCCAATAGGCAATCAGCGGCAGGTAGCCCAGTTTTGGCAGCCGCTGCCGAGTCTTATGGAAGCACCAGAATGGCAGGTACATGAACCAAGCATTCAGCCAAATGGCCACGATGCCAGCGATGAAGGCCGTATTGCCCACCCACCAAGTGACGAGGATGTTCCAGAGGACGAAGGCGTTGTAGAGGTAAGGGCGGATGGAGGCGTTTGAGGAGTTTGATTCGTTTGAGGGGTTTGATTTGTATTTGGCGACCTCATATTCGATGAGGAGGAGGGGAACCCAAGCGATGAAAAGCAGGATGGTTGTGGGGAAGGGCGGGAAGCTGAGGGCCAGCAGTACTGCGCTCAGGGTGCTGAGGCCGAGCCAGCGGAGGCCCTTGGGGTGGCGGCTGTATTTTTTCCAAAACAGCAGGACAATGCTTGCCCAAGCCACCAGGAAAAAGAACAATGGGCGGTGCCCCCAAAGGGTTTCCTTTTGCCAAAGGCTGAACATATTGTAGCCAAGGGCGAGGGTAGCAATCGTGCTAGCAGCTAGTAGTGTCAGGCGCACAGATTTATTAATTTTCATACTGTTTTAAGCCATGTTTCGCATGTATAAATAAAATCCAAAAGCTACGTTGACAAATACAAGAATGAGGCAAAGCGGAAGGTTTGTTTTCTTTTGAATTAGGCAGACAGCACCATATACAAGTAGCGTTATCCCGCACAGTATCGGGATGAACGTTTCGTTAAAAATTGTGTATGATTCCATTGATGCAAGCTGTGGTTCTTGGGTTGCCATCATCCAAGCAACATTTCCTGAAATAAGTATAAGCCCAACTTGCGTTACCCAAATGAATTTCATTATTCAGCTTTGATTGTCAGCGTGGAAATAGCCTCAAATCTTGTTCAATTTTTTCAAAAGCGAGGCAATTCTTTTCAGTTGGCTCTCCTTCGGCAAATCTGACAGCCGGGCCTTCAGCAGTTCCGTGAACTCGGCTTTTTGCGAAGCAACAATAACCGCTGCCGCTTTCTCAGCGTAGGAAGGGAACTGGTTGGTCGGGCATTTCTGCATCTGCTCCATTAACAACGGAAAGCAGGTGTCCCGGTACTTTTCGATTAGGCAAAGTTTAACCAAAATCCCCACTGCATGGTCACGGGTGATAACCGAGCCAGCATCGGCCACCGACAAAATCAAGGGCAAGTGCGGATAAACACCCGTTGGATTCACGGATGCGATGTCGTCAAGGGCAGTCATGGCACCCCAGACGAGGCGATTGTTTTTGCCTTTCAGCAATGCAATGAACAAGTCCACCTCTCCCGCTATCAGGGATGGGTTCAGGTAGCCCACTTCATATAGCGTCTTGATGGCGTCGCTTTGGAGGTTTTTGTCCTTGCCTTTCACGATGGCTACCAGTTCCGTGATGGCCGCTTGGTTGTTGCTGTCGGCAATGGACTTGGCGAGGATTTGATTCGGCACTTCGTCCCTGCGACCGAGTGAGGTGGCGAGTTGGGAGATGACTGACATTGGAGAAGATAGAATTGAAGAGCCATATCAGAAGGGGGCTAGTTTAAACGATAACAGAACTAGAACCCCGTCAGATATGTCCGAACATTATTATTTCACCCCCAGCCCCGGCCCGAACGCCTCGCCCGCTTGCACAAAGCTGAGTTTTCCCTCCGCATTCTCCGCCATGAGAATCATGCCCTGTGAGTCCACGCCACGCAACTTGCGGGGGGCGAGATTGGCCAGTAGCAGCACTCGCTGCCCAATGACTTCTTCCGGTGTGAAATGCTCCGCAATGCCCGATACCACTGTACGCTGCTCAAAGCCGAGGTCAACGCTGAGTTTGAGCAATTTGTCCGCCTTCGGGATGCGCTCGGCAGCGGTGATGGTCGCCGTGCGGATGTCCATTTTGGCGAAGTCGTCGTATTGGATTTCCTCCTTCAAAGGGATGAGGAATGAGGGATTAGGGATGAGTGGGGACTGCTCGGTTGTCATAGCTGTTTCTTTTGCTAAGATGGCTTCAAGTATGGCCTTCTGGCGCTCGATGATTTCCAATCGGCTCTTGTCGTTTCGGTCGTTGATTTTGGCGAAGAGGATTTCGGGGGCATTGACTTTGTGGCCAGCGGGAAGCAGGGCTTCGCCATTTTTTAGCTTCGCAATGGTCGCCTCCAAGTCGCCTGCCTGAACGGGGGGCAGGTTCAGCAAATGCCTGATTTTTACCGAAGTAAAAGGAATGAATGGCTCACACAGCACGGCGAGCAGGTTCACCAATTGCAAGCTGGTGTTGATGCACTCGGCAATCACAGGAGAGTCAGGGTCGGTCTTACGAATGGCCCAGGGCGCAGTGTCTTGCAGGTACTGGTTGCCCCAAGTGGCGATTTCGACCAGCGTGCTGGCTGCCGACTTTAAATTGAAGGCTTCAATATCATTTGACATCGAAGCTACAAGTTCGACAATCTCCTTTGGGAAGAATGGATTAGGTTCCCCTTTAGGGGTCAGGGGCTGCGCTGCGGGTACATTGCCTTCGTAATAACTATTCGTCAGCGTAATCACCCGATTGATAAAATTCCCCAGCTTATCCGCCAAGTCCTTGTCATAAAAGTCCACGAACTCGTCCCATTTGAAATCGGCGTCCCGGTTCTCTGGCAGGTTGCGGATGAGTGCCCAGCGTAGGGCGTCCTCCTTGTTTGGGAAGTTGGCAAACTCCTCCAAATACTCGTGCTGCTCAATGCCCCAGCCCTTGCTTTTGCTGAACTTCCGCCCCTCGAAATTGAGGAATTGGTTGGCAGGTACATTGATGGGCAGGGCGTAGTCGCCATGCGCTTTCAGCATGGACGGGAACACGATACAGTGGAAAACGATATTATCTTTTCCGATGAAATGGACGAGTTGGAGCTTGTCCGGGTCGCCTTTCCAATAGTCTTCCCAGTTTTTGCCGTTCTCGCTGGCCCACTGTTTCGTGCTGCTGATATAGCCAATTGGCGCATCGAACCAAACGTAGAGCACCTTGCCCTCGGCCCCCGGCATTGGCACGGGGATGCCCCAGTCGAGGTCACGGGTGATGGAGCGGGGCTGGAGTCCCTCGCCATCGTTCAGCCACGAAAGGCACTGACCGACGACGTGGTTTTTCCAAGCCTTCGGGTCGTGGTGCAGTTGGCCGTCAATCGTGCCGTTTTCAATCCATTCCCGCAGCCAGTCGCCGTGTTTGTCCAGTCGGAAATACCAGTGGCTGGTTTCTTTCAGCACGGGCGTCGTGCCGCTCAGCACCGACTTTGGATGAATGAGGTCGGTCGGGGAAAGGGTAGAGCCGCAGCGCTCGCACTGGTCGCCGTAGGCTTCCGGGTTGGCACATTTGGGGCATTCGCCCGTGATGTAGCGGTCGGCGAGGAACTGCTGGTATTGCTCGTCGAAGTATTGCTCTGTGGTTTTTTCGTCCAGTTCGCCTCCTTTTTCAATCAGCTTCAGAAAGAACTCCTGCGAGGTTTTATGGTGCAGCTCTGCGCTCGTCCGATGGTAAAAATCGAAGCTGATGCCCAATTGCTCAAAAGTGCCTTTGTTGAGCGTATGGTATTTGTCGATGATTTCCTGTGGCGAGATACCTTCCTTTTTTGCCCGCATGGTGATGGCTGCGCCATGCTCGTCGGAGCCGCAGATGAAGGCCACATCGCAGCCCATGCCACGAAGGTATCGCACATAAATATCGGCGGGCAAATAAGCTCCGGCAAGGTGGCCAAGGTGGAGCGCCCCGTTGGCATAGGGTAGGGCGGAGGTGACGGTATATTTCTTGGTTTTATCCATGATAAAAGAAAAAGGATTGAATCAAATGAATGGGTTCGACGGGGCTGATTTTGCGGCTGCGAAGATAGCCCTAAAACTGAAATCAAATAGGAAGGGGCTGGGTTCCCTAAGTGGCCATAAAAAAAGCGGGCCACTCATGATGTTGTGGCCCGCTTCCTGTCTGATTCCTAAAAGTAGATTCGCTTATTTAAAAGGATTGGAGAATTTTTCGTCGGTAGTTAAGCTTTGGTCGGTGAGGCTTTCCAAGAATGCCACCAATGCTTTCTTCTCGATGGAAGAAAGGTTCATTCGGATAGGCTCGCCATCTTCGCCAACCAGCTTTTTATCAAGATTTGGGTGCAGTTTGATGCCACTGTTGTAGAATTCAACCACCTCTTCCAGGGATTTGAAGCG
>JADLHE010000017.1 GCA_020848965.1 Saprospiraceae bacterium | reverse complement strand
TCAATCAATCGGCTGGATTGGCCATCCACCTCATCCATGATGCGGTTGTAGAGGATATGGTTTTCCTTGGCCCTCGATTTCAAGTTATGGCCGACAATGGCGTGGTGCGAATAATTATAGCGGAAAATCAGCTTGTCAACATGGCCGATATAGACATTGTGTGTATAACCATCGCCATAGCCCGAGTCGGCAAATTCCGTGTATTCAATCAAAATCTCACCCGCATAGGGGTTGCTCGTCAGGATGCCATTCTGGTTATGGTGGAAATAGCAATGGCGCACCGTCATGCCAGTGCCGTCCAAACGGATGCCAGCGCCGTTTTGGTCAGGTACGGTGGCCCCGCTGAACTCAATGTTCTCCACCGTGATGCCGTTGCCGGCCAGCACCCAGATGCCCTTGCCCCATATATATTGGCCTCCCGCCTCCAGGTGCGGCCTTCCGCCCACGCCCCGAATGACAAGGTTGTTGGCTTGCCAAACCGCCAAACTAGCCGTGCCCGAATAAGTCGCCGCCTCGATTTCGATGGTATCGCCATCTTGCAGCACGTTGGCGGCATAGAGCGCATTCGGGGTAGGGTAGGCGGCGCTAGGCCCTATTTGGTAGGTGGTTGCTTGCGCAATGGTTGCGAAGCAAAAAAGGAGATTGGTTGCTAAGTGCTTGATTTTCATTGCTTTGCAATAGTTAAAGGAGTGGTCGGCTGGGTTGGTTCTTTGATACGAATAGAATGGATTGTTGGAGAAAACCCTTCTTATTTTGCCAATACTATCCGCTTGGTCACCAATCCGCTGCCCACTTGCATCCGGAGCCAATAAACGCCAGAGGGGCGGTTGCTCAAGTCGAAACGAAAGGCCCTTTCGGCTGCAAAATCATTGACATGTTCCAATAGCCTGCCATTCACATCCAACAGCGACAAGTCTAATTGTTGCGGAGCAAAAAATGCCAAATCCACGAAGAAAAAGCCGTTTGTTGGATTGGGGGCAATGTGGAGGCTTGCCAGTTCGGGGAGGTTGCTTGTGCTTGACAAAACCTCCAGCGTGGCATCATCTGTGCAGCCGTTGGCGTCCGTCACGGTCACGGTGTAGGTCCCTGTCGGCAAATCCGTAGCGGTTTCCGTTGTTTGGCCATTAGACCAAAGGAAACTATAAGGCGCCAAGCCGCTGGTGGCCGTGGCAGTTGCGCTGCTGTTGCCATTGTCGGTTGCGGTGGCAACTGGTGGTAGGCTGGTCGAAAAATGTAGGACCAAAGAGTCGTCCGTCACACTGCAAAAACTGCCAATTGGGTTGTCCACCAGTTTGTAGGCCACGCCCCGCACCACCCAAGTCCCATCCAAAGGCGGCAACGAAGAAAGGCTCAAATTGCCGTTCAGGTCGGCATTGTAATCGCCTCCACTTGGCACGACCGCAGGCAGCAAAAACCCGCCAGCAAGGCCTCCTGTCCCACCTTGCCAGTCGGTGAAATACCAGCCATAACCACCCGTGGCGGGTTGTTGGGTGCCCGTGGCAGCAATGTGGAAAGTGGCATCGGGGCCGCAGACGCTGGCTTCTTCATGGGTCGTTAGTTTGCCGGACTTACAATTGGTAAAATTGCATTCGGCACCACTGATGCAGCGAATGGCAGGGTGGCCGTTGCCTACGTTCTGGTGCGGCCCACCGGGGCAGTAGCCTGCTTCATTGATGATGAATTTATAAGAACCGCTTTCCATCGCCGTCCAAGTGATGGTGCAGCCGTCACCATCGCCGGGGCCGTAGGCGGCAACGGCGCCACTGGGCGCAAGAATGGTGAATTCAGGCACCCAACTGCCAGCCCCCGGCCCGTTGCAAATGCTGAAAGCATAGGTGCCGCCTGCGATGAAATTGCTGATGATATAGGCTTCTGAGGCAAAGACTTCAAAGGTCTGGATTTCATTGGAGGTGCAACCAAGTCCGGCATCGCAGGGCGCACCACCGAAAACATTGTTGATGTCGTTGTAGGTGGCAGGTGGCGCTGGGTGCAGCCAAGTGGTGCATTGCGCAGCAACATAGGCGCAATTGAACAAGAAAAAAACGGCAATGGCGGCAGCCGATTGGTAAATCTTTGATTTCATTGAGAAATGTGGATGTTTGATAAGTCCGGCAAGTTAGTCAACGGGGAAATGGGCAGAATGTTGGATTGCAAAACGTTAACAATTGGTGCAGTTTCGAACCGAAGTTTCTGTGATTTTCAGTGGGCATTAAACTGCATTTTCTCATTTAACCCTTTTGTAACAATCCTATTTAATGCGCTATATTTGGGCCAAAACAAACACAGGTTATCATGGTAGATTTGAAGAACATCCAAACCGAAGTTGACGCCAGTTACCTCTATTCAGTCCTTGCGGAGCATGAAGATGACCCCAATGTGGCCAATGTCTTTCGGCAAATGAGCGAGATTGAGCACGGCCATGCGCTGGCTTTTATGCGCAAAAACAAGCTCGACACCTCAAAATTGCCGCCCCCCTCCCGAAGGGCAAAAGTGCTGAAGACCATCGGCAAGGTGGCAGGCTACGATTATGTGCTGGGCGTGCTGCTCGATACGGAGAAAAGCATTTCCTCGTCCATCGTGAGCGCACGGAAGAAGGGGCAATCGGCCAGCTCCATCTCCGACACGGCGCATGTGACCATTTTGAAAAATATCCTGAACACCAGTTCCACCGTCTCCGGCTCCAACTTGGCGAGGTTCGAAAAACGGCACCGCTCGGTGGGCGGCAATGCGCTGCGGGCCGCTGTGCTGGGTGGCAACGATGGCTTGGTCTCCAATTTCAGCCTCGTGATGGGCATAGCTGGCGCTACCAGCGGGCAGAACGAGGTGCTGTTGACGGGCATTGCGGGGCTGCTAGCAGGCGCTTTGTCCATGGCTTTGGGCGAGTGGATTTCGGTGAAAAGCTCGCAGGAACTCCACGAAAACCAGATGCAGCTCGAAATGGAGGAACTGGAAGCAAACCCCGAAGGCGAGGAAATGGAACTGGCCCTCATTTACCAATCGAAGGGCATCCCCGTGGAGCAGTCGAGGCAAATGGCCAAGGACATTATTGCCGACAAGGAACATGCCCACGAGATTCTGATTAAAGAGGAACTGGGCATCAACGCCGAAGACCTGAAAAGCTCGGCGATGGAAGCGGCCATTACTTCGTTCGTTTTGTTTGCCGTAGGCGCCATCATTCCGGTCATCCCGTTTTTCTTCTTGGGCGGAACACAGGCAGTGCTCATCAGCACCGGTTTGAGTGCATTGGGGCTGTTCCTGATAGGGTCGGCCATAACGCTGTTCACGGGCAGGAGCATTTGGTTTTCAGGCATCCGTCAGGTCATATTTGGCTTGGTGGCTGCGGCCATAACTTTCGGGATTGGTAAGTTGATTGGGGTTTCGGTGGCGGGTTAAGGCTTATTTTCGTCTAAAATGCGATGCCAAAATCCCTCAAAATCCCGTACCATTGCCGCATATTTCATCAAAATCAAAAAACAGCGCAACCATGTCAAGACTAACTCCTTTTGCAAGAATCCTCATCGTCATGGCCATTGTGGCGGCCATTTTCTTTGGGGTGAAACATTTCTTCCCCGGTGTGATTGGTGGCGGCGACACAGCCACAACCACGGAGGACACAACCACAGCTCCTGCCGACGATGCTACAACTACCACTGGCACGGAAACGACCACACCAACCGACAACAGCGGCGGTACTCCCACCACCACATCGAGCTTTAGCTACACGGCCCCAGAACCCGTGAATGGCAAGAAGCTGGGCGTCGTGGAATTGGGTGCCACGGGCTTCAACTCGTTCATTATCAATGTGGATGCTCAAAAGAATTGGAAGCTGGAAAAAGCAGACTACGGTAGCAGCCTCCTCTACGAGAGCATGACCGATGACGCAGAGGTTACGGCAGGCTTGAAGAACTATATCTCCAACATGCTGGCCTTCGGCGTGGGCGGGAAGGACATCCACTTCGTCATCAGCTCTGGGGCGCAGAAGGTGGAAGAGACCAAGAAAATCATTGCTGCGCTCAAGAAAATGAAATACTTCGTGAACACAGTTACGCCAGAGCAAGAGGGCCAATTGGCACTCAAGTCGGTGCTGCCCGCCAGCTACAACGACAAGGCGTTCGTGGTGGACATCGGCTCTGGCAACACCAAAATCTCATGGATTCAGGGCAATTCGGTCATTGGGAAGGAAGCCTACGGTGCCAAATATTTCCAAAAGAACATCACCGATGATGCGGCCTACCAAAATGCAGCTGCCATGGCCAAGGGCGTACCTTCCGGCCAGCGTGGCACCTGCTTCATCATTGGCGGCGTGCCTTTTGAATTGGCGAAGCAGGGCCGCAACGGCAAGGAGCGCTACACCGTGCTGAAAGCTCCCGGCGACTACAAAGCCGAGGGGGACAAACAGAAGGCGGGCCTCAATATCTACAAAGCCATTGCCGAAGCAACCGGCTGCAAAGAGTTCGTGTTCGACTGGGACGCCAATTTCACGATTGGGTTCTTGCTGACACTGTAATTGGCTTTCAGCTAAGCGTAAACAAGAAAGGCCAACCTGTGCAGGTTGGCCTTTCTTGTTTTAAATGGATTGACAAAATCACTTGAACACCTCCTTTGCCGCCATCACGAAATCAGAAAGCGCAGGTGCTGCGGAGCAAAGGCGGTCGCCTTGGCATACAGTCATGGAGTCGAGGTTTTCGCCAGTGTACACATGAATTTTTTCAAATTTCGGAAAAACCTGCCAAACGACTTTCACGCCAGCGGCCCGGTAGTCGTCCATTTTTTCTTCAACCAAGTTCGCTTGGTCTTTTTTTGAAATGATTTCAATGATGAACTGAGGCATGGGTTTGATACCGTTTTTAGCCAAGGCAATCTGCTCATCCGTGAACCAAGCAATGTCAGGGCGGCGGTGGTTTTCTAGGAAAAAAGTATCGCCTTCTGTAATCAGTTCGCCATGTACTTTTTTCTTTGCCAAAAGGTCTCTGAAAAAAGCCTGCAAGTTTTTGACGATATAAAATTGTGTAAAGTCCATAGTACGTTTTGTTTTAACCACGATACCATTTACCCATTCATATTTGAAACTGTCTTCCCTTGAAAGGTACCTACGCTCAAATTCCTCCCAAGAAATCTGCTTGGGTTGTTTTGCACCATCCTTCATTGGCGACAAATCCTTTATTTTGCTTTGCTCCGCAATGGCTACCATTTCTACTAGTTTTTTGGCAAATTTAATTAAAAGCGAGTTTCCGTCAAAATGCGGGTCATGGGATTGACCAAAACTCTATGCCGCACTACCTCCCATCTATTTTTTTCCACCATCCACCGACATAACACCTCCTCCAACGCAACGAAATTTCATTTCGAGGCATTATTAGGCAGCCAATGGGCAAAACCCTTTGCTTATCTTTGCGCCGCAAAATTCCAAATAAGATTTTTCCACAACACCTGATTGTCAGCGCATACGGTTTTCCAAGAAAGCAGGCTGCACTGAAAATTGAACTACACTAACAATCCAACCATGTCAAAAGTAAAACCTGCTACTGGGAAACTTGGCATCCTTACCCCCGGTATGGGCGCCGTAGCCAGCACCTTCATGGCCGGCGTCATCGCCGTCAATAAGGGCCTCGCCAAACCCGTTGGTTCCGTCTCGCAAATGGGCGACATCCGCCTCGGCAAACGCACCGACAATCGCAACCCGCTCATCAAAGACTTCGTGCCCCTCGCCAAACTGACCGACATTGTGTTCGGTGGCTGGGACATCTTCGATGACAATATGTACGAGTCTGCCATCAACGCCAAGGTGCTCGACAAGACCCTTCTCGACCAAATCCGTCCGGAACTGGAAGCCATTAAGCCAATGAAGGCCGTTTTTGACCGCCAATACGTCAAGCGCCTCGACGGTCCAAACGTGAAAACTGGTGCGGCCAATAAAATGGAACTCGCCGAAGCCTTGATGGAGGACATGCGCCGCTTCAAGGAGGAAAATGGCTGCGACCGCTTGGTGATGGTTTGGTGCGGTAGCACCGAGATTTACATCGAACCAAGTGAAGTACACTCCACCCTTGCGAAGCTGGAAGAAGGCATGCGCAACAACGACCCGAACATACCGCCAAGCATGGTTTACGCTTACGCTGCGGTGAAAATGGGCGTCCCCTACGCCAACGGTGCTCCCAACCTGAGCTGCGACGTAGAAGCCATGATTGAACTTGCCAAGCAGACCAAAACACCAATCGCTGGCAAGGACTTCAAAACGGGCCAGACCCTGATGAAGACCGTTGTTGCACCGGGCCTAAAGGTTCGTGCGCTTGGTATCCGTGGCTGGTTCTCTACCAATATCCTCGGCAACCGTGACGGTGAGGTACTCGACGACCCGGACAACTTCAAGTCAAAGGAGGTTTCCAAACTTGGTGTGCTTGAGGAAATCCTGCACCCAGAGGAGAACAAAGACCTCTACGGCGACCTCTACCACAAGGTGCGCATCAATTACTATCCGCCTCACGGCGACAACAAAGAGGGCTGGGACAATATTGACATCTTCGGCTGGCTCGGCTATCCGATGCAAATCAAGATTGACTTCCTTTGCCGTGACTCCATCCTCGCAGCGCCCATCGTGCTCGACTTGGCACTCTTCCTCGATTTGTCCAAGCGTGCCGAATTGTATGGCATCCAAGAGTGGTTGTCCTTCTACTTGAAGTCACCACAAGCCGCCAAGGGCCTTCAACCGATGCACGACATCTTCCTCCAGAACCAAAAGCTGCTCAATACCCTCCGCCACCTCATGGGCGAGGAGTTGATTACGCACTTGGGAATGGACTACTATTACTAGGCATGAGGAGCGAGGGATGAGGGATGATGCACGTCACCTTTCATCCCTCATCCCTCATCCCTCATCCCTACTTTATGTGGAAGTTCATTGCAACCGCCTTTGGCGCAGGCTACTCGCCCGTGGCACCCGGCACGGCTGGGGCAGCGGTGGGTGTGCTGATGCACTGGGGGTTGTGCGAATTGTTGCCGGGGCAGTTCTCCGGCGGATGGCCACAGGCATATTGGTTGCTAGTGGCCATTCTCATTTTCTTTTTTTTGGGGGTACTTGCTGCGCAAAAACTGGAACCTGACTGGGGCCACGACCCTAGCCGCATCGTCGTGGATGAGCTGGTGGGCGTCTGGGTGGCCATGCTCGGCGTACCCGTCTCTTGGCTCAACCTGTTGCTGGCATTTGGCCTATTTAGGCTTTTCGATATTTGGAAACCACTGGGAATCAGACGGTTCGAACGACTGCCGGGAGGCTGGGGCGTCATGCTGGATGACGTGGCAGCGGGCATTGCAGCAGCGGCGGTGCTGCATTTGATACTTGCTTTTTTATAAAAATGATTGGGGCATTTTCAACTAAATCTGCCCCATTCTCGCCTTCATCAGGAACTCCGCAATTCTAAATTCAATCTCCACATCAATGTCCTGCGCCTCCTCTTTTGTGATTTCGAGCATATAGGGCCGGTCGCCAATGCGGTTGTGCTTGCGTTGCAAGATTTCCTTTGAGAAAATATAAAGGCAGGAGTTCTCCTCGTATATCGGGGGCAAATCTTGGGTGCGCAACAGGATGTTCGGATTGTGGTTCACGGCACGGGCCAGTTCGTCCCAAAGGCGGGTTTGGAGCCGGGTCACTGAGAACAGCGAGTCGTAAATCGGGTAGTTTTTCAGGAAAATATCAACGCCCCGTTGCACCGATTCGGCGGTGAGCAGCGGATTGGTGCTATGTGTTTGCAGGAAAAAATCGGCGTCTAGTTGGTTGAGGGTGTTGAGCAGCACGTCGTTCATCGGAATGTCGCCCGCCCGCAAATGCGCTGGCCGCTCGAAAAGCGTGACGCTCGGAAAATGCTTGGCGGCATCCTTTAAAATCACCGGGCTATCCGTGTCAATGACGACCTGGCTTATTGCTGAGCAAGCCAAAAGGCTTTCCACTACGTGATGGTAAAGCGGTTTCCCTGCAAAGTCCCGGTAGTTTTTTCCGACCACCCGCTCGCTGGAGTGGCGCATGGGTACGATGGCTGCTATTTTCATAATGTGGATTTGAGGATTTGAGGATTTGAAGATTCGAGGATTTGAGGATTTGAGGCAAAAAAATAGCTCCGGCTGCATGGCAGCACGGAGCTATTTGTATTTTTTGCCGGAATTAACCAGCAGACTGAATCTCAGGCCCTACTGAACCGCCGCCCAACATGAACGTGGTCAGTACGCAAAGGACTATCAATGCAACGGCTAGGCCCCAAGTGATTTTTTCAATCAAGTCGGCAGATTTGGCCACACCGAACATTTGGTTGGCTTGGGCGCCGAAAGTGGCATCAACGCCACCGCCCTTTGGGTTCTGGATTAAAACAGAAGCAATGAGCAAAAAAGCTACGATTGCTATCAGAATTGACATGGTAACTAACATGATGTCTATTTTTTTGATGATGGAAATTGATGCTGGAAACTTGATTCTTGATGCTGGATAAGCCTTGCAATTGCCGAAAATCCAGTATCCAGTATCTAGTATCCGTGATTAAGCATTCAGTTTCCTATTCAGTTCTTCAATTTTCGCCGCAAATAAACCGCTTTTTTCGGGATATTTCAACTGCAATCGTTGATACATTGAAATTGCCTTGGAAAAAAGCCGCTGTTTTTCGAGCAAAAGGGCCAATGTCTCGCTGGCAATCTCTTCGTCTTCTTCTACGCTGTTGTCTTCAATCTGTTTCGATTCTTCCTCCACGATTGGCACAGGAGGCTGGTGCGGGCGGTTGTTCAGCGAAATATCTTTCAATTCGGTTTTCAACAGCCCTGCTTGCGGCGGGTTGAACTGTTTTAACCAAGAATTGAACGATGAACGTGGCTTCGGCACGGGTTGAAGGTCTTGCTCATTGGTAATTTCCAAGGGAATATCAATGGCTGGCATCGGCGTTGGCTCGTTGTCCAATTTACTGATTTCCAGTGTCTTATCGGGTTCCCCCGCAGCGGTTTCAATTTCGATGGCTTCCTCCACGGCATCTGGCGTTGGTTGCTCCGAAACTGTAGGGGCATCCTCGGTTGGAGTTTCGTCCGGTTCGCCGAGTATGCTCAAATCGTCTTTTTCAATGCGCAGGTTTTGCAAAAAGCTCAGGTCGCTTTCTTCCTCTATTTCTTCGTCCACCTCATTTGGAGTTCCTATTGGCGGCACAATTGCCTCGGCTTTGGCCACAGGCGCTGAGGCGTTGGCGGGGTTTGGTTCTTCCACCAAATTTTCCAAAACAGAAAGGTCCTTCAACTCCAAAAACTCCTCGTTCAGGGCATAATTTTCCTGCATTTCCCTCATCCGGGTGTACTGCTTCACCAGGTTCCGCAGCTTTTTTCGGTCGGGACTGCTCAGCGAGGCCAAAATCTGGTTCCGGTCAAAGTCCTTGCTTTGGTCCAATAGACTTTTGAGCAGCAGCAAATAGCGCAAATTGGGCGAATACGGGTACTGGAGCACTAGGCTCTTCAGTTCCTGATAGCTCACCTGGTGGAGCATCGAAGGATTCTTGACGTATTCGTGAAAATTCTCGGAGTTCATCGGTCAATATTCGGTTGACGGTGGACGATAGTCGGAGGGCGGTTTTTGGCGAATGAAACTGCCCTAAATTTATGCTGCTGTTTTATGAAAATCTCGCAAAGTTAAATTTTTCGTTGATTTTCAAGCATTTAAACTTGTCAAAAACTTTACCAATTTGCGCACGGCCTGCCCTCGGTGGCTTATGGCGTTCTTTTCAGCCTTGCTCAACTCAGCAAAAGTAAGCTCAAATCCATTAGGTTGAAATATCGGGTCGTAGCCAAAACCACCCGTTCCGCTCGGCTCGTGGCGTAGGTTGCCTTCGGCAATGCCCTCGAATAGATGCTCCTCGCCATTCAGAATCAGGGCAATTACGGTGTAAAAACGTGCTTTTCGGTTCGTTTCTCCTGCCATTTTGCGCAGCACCAAATCCATATTGTCTTGTGCGTTTTTGCCCTCGCCAGCATAGCGGGCTGAGAAAACGCCCGGCTCACCGTTCAGTGCCTCTACCTCCAGCCCAGTATCCTCTGAAAAACAGTCCACACCGTAGTTTTCAAAGACATAGCGTGCTTTTTGCAGCGCATTGCCTTCAATGGTTGGGCTGGTCTCAGGCAGGTCGAGCGGGCAACCGATGTCCTGCAAGCCGCCTACCTCGAATATGCCTTCCAAGAGTTCGTGTACCTCCTTGATTTTATTCGGATTGCCCGTGGCAAAAATGAGTTTGTCCTTATTCATCATTCAACATTTATCATTCATCATTCCCCCAAGTCCGGTTTTTTGTGATTTTTGCGCCAAAATAGGCAACTGCCGAAACATCAGCATGACTACATCCCAAGCCCTCAAGCACATCGTTCAGCCCCTGCTCGATATTTACGACCCCGGAGAGGCCCTCAGCATTGCGTCCATCGTGATGGAGGATGCTTTTGGCGTGAAGCCGAGCCAGATTTCCAGCCAAATCAAGCTTGACAAAGAGCAACTCGTTCGCCTCGATTCCATAATCCAACGGCTTTTGGCGCACGAGCCGGTGCAGTATGTGATGGGCGAGGCAGCGTTCTATGGCTATCGTTTCAAGGTGACGCCCGCCGTGCTCATCCCCCGCCAAGAGACCGAGGAATCGGTGCATTGGGCACTCGAAACCTGCAAGCAATTCCCCGAAATCCACTCCGTGCTGGACATCGGAACTGGCAGCGGTTGCATCCCCGTCAGCATCAAAAAGCGCAGGCCCGACCTTGATGTGCATGCCCTCGACGTGAGTGCCGAAGCCCTCGAAGTGGCCCGTGAAAACGCCCAGCGCCTCAAGGCCGACGTGCAATTTTACGAAGTAAATATCTTGGATAAAAAAGCGTGGAGTCCCCTGCCCAAATTCGACCTCATCGTGAGCAATCCGCCTTATGTGACGCAGGATGAGCGCCCCATTTTGCCCAAAAACGTGATTGATTTCGAGCCGCACCTCGCCCTTTTTGCCGGCGGCAACGATGCACAACGCTTCGTGAAAAAGATTGCCGAATTCGGCAAGACCCACCTCAATCCCGGTGGCTGGCTCTTCCTCGAAACAAACGAATTCTATGTGCCCATTTCAGCGCAAATACTTGAAAAACACGGCTATGTGCAAGTGGAAACCCGGCAGGATTTGAACGGACGGGATAGGATGATTTGCGGGAGAAGACCTTTTTAGTTGGCAGTTTGACAGTATTTTCAAGTTTGCAGTTTGACAGTTTGCAGTCAGTGTGCAGTACAGAAGTCTTTTAGTCTCTTGCCGTTCAGCGTGGCACTGGCTAAACAACTGTCGAACTGACTGCCCACTGCCAACTGTCGAACTGCAAACTTTTACCCGCCTGCCTTCTTCGCCTTCGTGTAGCCTTTTTCCAACAAAAATGCCAGCACCTTGTCCCGGTGGTCGCCGTGGAGGAGAATCTCGCCATCCTTGGCGGAGCCGCCGACGCCGCATTTAGTCTTGAGGGTTTTGGCCAAGGTTTCCAAGGATTCTTCGCTGCCCATGAAGCCCGTGATGAGGGTGACATCCTTGCCCTTGCGCTGTTTGCGGTCGAGCCAGATTTTCAGGGCTTGCTGGTTGTTCGGCAAATCGGAAACCTGCTCAGGCTCCTCTGGTTGGAAGCTGAAGTCGGGGTTGGTGGAAAAGACGAAGCCGAACTGGTCGGGCTTTTTGTTCTTGCTCATTGGTTAAATACTATTTTGACCAAATGATAACTTCACTCGTGAGATTCAAGGTATCTGCTCCTACAATACAATTGGATATGCCTCCAATTCCGCCTAGAAAGCAAAGTAGATTGCATTGCTCGTCAAAAATTCGTGAGCCACCATCTGAAACGCAATTGCCATCAGTAAAGGCATAGACATTGCCAATTTGTGTGTTGAACTTACTGACATGGTAGCCTTCACAAATGGCTTCAGTATCCTTGAATACTTCTACTTTGTCTTTAATGCAAGCTGGTGTATTAGTTGGCAAACCAAGGTCATCGTCTTTTTTGCAGGCAAAGTAAAAGCAGGCAGCAAAGAGAATAATTATTGTCTTTTTCATGTAAAGAAATTTAATTCCAAAGACACCTTCAAAGCGAAAAGCGTTGGTAATTATCTCACTTTGACAACAAGTTCGTCACCCAGCGCCACACGCCCCTTCCTCCCTTGGCATTTACCCAGATATTGAGCAGCACCCCAGCAACCACGAGCAGAATGGCCAGTACGTTGCCGAGCGTCAGGTGTTCTTTGAAAAACACGATGCCGAAAATGGTGGCAAAAATGGCCCCCAAGAAGTTCAAACTGGACACCACACCCACTTTTTCGGCTTGCAATGCCAAGGTGAGATAGACCTGCCCAAAATGAGCGCAGGCCCCCGTGGCGATAAGGAACAGCCAGTCCCAACCCTGTGGCATCACGAAGTTGAACAGCGTGAATGCCCCACCGACCACCGTGCCGACCAACTGGAAATAAAAGACCACCACCAACGGGTGCTCCTTTCCCTTCAGGCTGCGCACCAGCACGTAGGCCACCCCCGACATTGCGGCAGCAAACAAACCCAACCCCAGGTACAGCCATGAAACCCGCTCGTCGAAGCCCTTGAGCGCCGCCACGCCGAGGAAGGAAACGGCAAAGAACAGCCACTGAATGGGCCGCATTTTTTCTTTCAAAAACAGCACAGCAAACAGTGCAGTGAAGATGGGCGAAGTGTAGCCAATGGTCACCGCCGAGGCCAATGGCATGTTCTGGATGCTGAGGAAAAAGAAATACAGCGCCGTGGTGCCCGCCAACCCCCGCCCAACGAGCAGTAGCGTGTGTGTGCCTTTGTAGGGAACCTTCACATGCCGCAGCCAAAACACGCTGAACAAGATGGAAATGACGCAGCGAAAGAAGACGATTTCCATGGTCGGCAAGTGCTCTACGCCCTTGATGGTGGCGTTCATGACGGAGAAGAACAACACCGCCCAGAACATGTGGACGACCGCTGGCGAGATTACTTTGGATGGTCGGGAAGCTGCGATAAAGCTCAGTTTTCAGGCCCAGCGAACTACCGCCGAACCGCCACGCAAAGTTAGTGCCTTGGCCGGATTGGCAGCAAAAACATTGGCTGGACAATTGCGAAAAAATTATTTTTGAAAAAAAATGAATGTACAGGCAGCGAACAAAACCCGCCATTCGTATTGGATACGGTTTAAAGAAATAGGCGTTATTTACGTGAAGGCGACCCCGTTTACTCTCACTAAAATGTAAACGAATTCAGGGGTCGCCTTCATTTTTTTCCTACCTGACTTATTTGATTTCAGATTAACCGATTGCGGATTGCGGAATGTTGGGCTGCCTCCTTGGATTAGGCACAGTCATTGAATTTGCATTTTGCTTCACTAATAATCACAAAGCCCCATATTTGCAATAGAAACGAAAAGTATCGTTTATTGGAGCTGCTTCAAATCTATTGCAGTTTTCCGTGGCCTCAAATCCGAAATCCGCAATCGTAAATCCGCAATCAATTGAATTTCACTTTCCTCGGCACCGGCACCTCCCAAGGCGTACCCATTATCGGTTGTGACTGCGAAGTGTGCACCTCCAACGACCCTCGTGACCATCGGCTGCGCTGCTCCTTACTTGTCTCGCACGAAGGCCGCAACGTGGCCATTGACGCCGGGCCAGACTTCCGGCAGCAGATGCTTCGTGCAGGCGTCCGGCGCCTCGATGCCGTGGTGCTCACCCACGAACACAACGACCATATCATTGGACTTGACGACGTTCGCCCCTTCATTTTCATGCAAAACGAACCGATGCCGCTTTATGCAACGGATTCCGTCATCAAAGAAGTGAAACAGCGCTTTTCCTATGCTTTTGAAGAAAATCCTTATCCCGGTGCTCCGCAATTTGAGTTGAGGCCAATCTCCAAAGAAGAACCTTTCGAGGTGGCGGGCATCCCATTCCAACCCATCGAAGTGCTGCACGGCAGCTTGCCCGTGCTCGGCTTCCGCATCGGCGACTTCGCCTATTTGACGGACATGAAGACCATTTCCCCTTCGGAAAAAAGCAAGTTGAGTGGCATTAAAACACTGGTAGTCAATGCGTTGCACCTGTCGCAGCACCACTCGCACATGAACTTGGAGGAGGCGCTGACTTTCATCGAGGAAGTGCGGCCAGAACAGGCTTGGTTGACGCATATCAGCCACAGCATGGGATTGCATGCCGAGCGCTCGAAGCTCCTGCCCAAGGGAGTCGGGCTGGCGTGGGATGGGCTAGCAGTTTGAGGGTAAGATGGCAATTTGGCTGCGACCTCCCTGAAACCTCAAACCTGAAACTTTTAGACCTTGGCTATCAATCCCATCAATTCCCCCTTTTTCGCCCTTGCCACTGGCAGCGACCGCCCATTCCCCATCACGATTTCCCCGCCATCCGTTTTCACGATTTTTTTGATGTGCTTCAAATTGACGAGGTAAGAATTATGCGCCCGGAAAAAGCCGGGATTGTTCAGCAGTTCCTCGAATTCCCGCAGTGACTTGGACAGCACCACGGGCTTGTTTTGGTCTTTCAGAAATACCGAAACGTAAGCTCCTTCCGACTCAAAATATTGAATATCAGCTACTTCCACGAGTAAAAGCTCCTGCCCCACGGGCAATGCGATGCGCTCAGGCGTCGGGTTACTTTTCAGGTATTGCACTGAGGAAAGTTGAGCTGGCGTCGGGCTGGCGTTCTGTTTGGCTTTTGCCACGGCGGCGATGAGTTCGTCCTTGTCCACGGGTTTCAACAGGTAGTCCAAGGCGTTGAACTTGAAGGCTTTCACGGCGTACTGGTCGTAGGCGGTGGTGAAAACGACCTTGAAATCCAGCGGCTCGCAATGGCGTAGCAGTTCAAAACCATTCAGCATCGGCATTTCAATGTCCAAAAAAAGCAGGGCGGGCCGCTCCCGCCGGATGGCCTCCAAGGCAAGTTCAGGGTCGTTGAAGATGCCCGTGATTTGCACATCGGGGCAGTATTTTTCCAACAGCACCTGGAGCACGTCCGTGCAGTTGGGTTCGTCGTCGAGTAGGTAGGTTTTTAACATTGTTCCTTTCCTTTTGTCCTTTCTGTGATTTGGGAGTTCTATCAAAAAATCATAAATTTGCTGAAACTATCAAAAAAAATGGGGACAGCAACTGTTTATCGTGAATTGACAATACCAGAAAAAAAGCCTCGAAAAGTTTCATTAGAGACCTTTCTAAAGAAATACAGGGATGGTGCACCCGGGGTGAAATTCGAGTATAACAACGGAATCATTGAAACATCTGATACTATGAAGATTACTGAGCACTACATCATCCTCAACCTTCAAAAAGCATTCAAAAAAACAAAGGCTTTTTCCTCAGATGATTTGTTGACTTCGGAAATTGAAGTTTGGACTTCACCTACCCAAATGCGCAAGCCTGACCTAACGTTTATTACACTTGAACAAACCCGTGCAGCAATGGATGGTTATATGCCTGTGCCTGAATTTGTTATCGAGGTTGTTTCAAAAAATGACAATTTCAATGACTTGGGCGATAAAATTGATGAATATTTTAACGCAGGAGTGGAAATCGTCTGGGTCATTGCACCGCACTTAAGCCAAGTGCAAATTCACCGAAAATCATCCGAAGATAACATTCAGCGTTGCTCCGGCGACCAAATCTGCTCCGCTGAGCCTGTGGTAGAAGGCTTCAAAATAAAGGCCTCCGACATATTCAAGCGCCCCTAAACCCCAATTCTCAAAACCACCCTCGTCCCCACTGCTTCCCCGTTCCCATCCACCAAATCTACCGTCTCCACCTCCGCATTCGTGCCGTACAGCTGGTTGATGACCTCCAAACGCTCGGCAGTTACCTTCATGCCAAGCGACTTGTTCACCGTTGCAGAACGGCTTTTCAGCTCCATTGCCCGCTGGCGGCCTACGCCATTGTCCTCCACTTCGATGCAGAGTTTTTTGCCTTCGTAAAACACCCGCACTTGCAGCAGCCCCGCCGTTTTTTTGTGCATAAGGCCGTGCCAGATGGCGTTCTCAACGTAGGGCTGGATGAGCAGTGGCGGTATTTCCAGGTGTTCGGTCTGCACATCGTCGGCCACAGTGAGCCGGTACTCGAAGCGGTCGTTGAAGCGCATCTGCTCCATTTCCACGTAAAGTTGCAGGGCTTCCAATTCCTTGTTCAGGGGCACGGTCTCGGTGCGGCTGTTGTCCAAAATCAGGCGGATGAGGCGGCTGAACTTGGTCAGGTAGGCCGATGCCTCATCGGGTTGGTTGACGAGGATGAAACGGTTGATGCTGCTCAGGCAATTGAACACAAAATGCGGGTTCATCTGTGCCCGCAGCGCTGCCATCTCCGTGCGGGCAATGCGCTGGTTGAATTCGGTCTTGAGCGCCTCCTCCCGTTTTACCTGTGCAATGCGCCAGCGGTACAGCCCCCAAATTGCGCCAGCAAGCGCCAACAAAACCAGTGTGCGGAACCACCAAGTCGCCCAAAACGGTGGCTCGATATGGATGCCTAGCCGCACTCCCGGCTCCTGCCAATTGCCCTCCCGGCCCGTCTTGATTTCCAGCACATATTCGCCCGGCGGCACGCCCGTGTAGCTGGCCGAGTGGCGGTTTTTAACGTAAATCCAGTCGGCGTCATAGTTCACGAGGCGGTAAGCGTACTCGTGTTTTTTGGGTTGGGAAAAATCGGTGGAAGCGAACTCGAACGAGAAGAAATTTTGCCGCCACGAGAGGTTTATTTTTTCTAAATAGTTGATATTCAACGAGTCAGCGTAGTCATTGTCGAAAATCCGAAAAGCCGTGAGCAACAGGCCGGGGCCTTGTTTGCTCCGCAAAAGGCTGTCGGGGTGAAAGGACTGGTAGCCATAAACCGTGCTGCTCAAGACCTCACCATTGGCGGCCAAGGCCAGTGGCATGTCAATAAAATCGGTAGCCATGCCGTCGGTTTTATTGAAGGAACGCACCCGCAGGCTGCGGGCGTCCACCCAGGCGAGGCCCTTCGTGGTGCCAGCCCAGACGTTGCCACGGGCATCGGTGAGGAGCGTGGTTACTTGGTTCGAGGGCAGGCCGTCCTCGCTGTTCAGGGTGACGAATTCCTTGCCCTTGGGCGCTTC
>JADLHE010000016.1 GCA_020848965.1 Saprospiraceae bacterium | reverse complement strand
TCTATGTCGTTGTTGGGGATTTCAGTTGCACCGGGATTAATTGAGGCGTTGGTGTCGTTGCAATCAATATCCGACGTATAGCCATCATTGTCGTTGTCCAAGACGGCTCCTTCTTCGTAAACCATTAATTTTCGATTGCCAATAAAATCTGAATTTGCTACAAAAATCAGCTTATTATTGATGGTATGGAAGTATCTCGGGGAGCTATCCGCTGAAAAGGAGACAATATTGTAAGCCAATTCAAGCGCTCCGGCTTGTGGATTGAAGTAGTACAATTCTTGTCCATCGTTGCCAGGTTCTGCACTGGTGAACAGTTTCCCATTGTATTTAACCAAACCCCTTGCATTGGAGCTTGCCAGCACTTGCGCATTGGTTCCATCAAATTTAATCAAGCTGCTACCACCTGCTGTAAGTCCTGTAAAATAACACGACTGGTTATCGTAAACGAAATCAATGGGGTCTATATCAGCGGTATTGTCAATATTGATTTGTTTGGAGTTTTGAGGAGTTCCGTCCGAATAGAAAAGACGTTCTGTTAAAAAACTATCACTGACTTTTCTCCCACTGAAAATTATCTTTCCATCGGCGGCTAATACAGTTCTTTCAGCATAATAAAGGAAGTCGTCCAGATTGGTTAGGCTGTCAATGAGTGGCAGCGTGCCATTTGAAGTGCCATCGGTTACATAGAGGGAATAAACTGAGTTGCCGTTCTGGTACCAGAAGAAAACTTTATTGCCTGATGGCGTCATATTGACATACTTGTGGAATTGTGGGTTGAGCGTAAAGCTATATATGTCGGTGAAGGCACCTGTTGTATGGTCAACCTTGACCAGTTTGTTTTGCCCACCGATAAAGCCCATCGCCATGATGTCGCCATTGGAAGTACATAATCCTTTTATGCCTGCATTGTCAAAGCTTGCCAATACTGTCGTAGCCCCTGTTGAAAGGTCGTGGGCATATATTTTATTACTATTAACGCCTGTCGTTTTAGAGGCAGCATAATAGAGCACATTGTTCAAAAGAGTTATTCCTTCTAGATCTTTTAATCCAGTTTCAACAGTTGTGAAAGAAGATGAATTGTTTTTAAAAAGGATAATATCGTAATTGGAACTGGAAAGGCTGCCGCCAATTCCAAAGGCAATATTTCCTCCCTCAACTGATTTATAAACAACGTCGGTGCCTGAGGTTCCTCCGGTGAATGTATAATTCGTGGCCACGGTATTGGTATTCGTACCATCGCTAAAATACAATTTCAAATCAGTTGATTCATTCATTCTAAAGTAGATGGCCTCATCGGTGCTGGCAATGATTCTGTCACGAAATCCCGGCCAATTGTTGGTGATGGTTTGGTCCAAGATGGTGAGTGTCTGGCCATAAATGAAAGTAAAGCAGAGCAAGACTGCGGATAGAGTGGTAGCTGTTTTTTTCATTGAATTAAATTTAGTTTGAAGGCGCAAATGAAGCTAATTGGATTGGAATTGCAAAAAATCTGTCAAAAAAAAATAATTAATGCCTTTAAAACAGCTTCTAAGGGCAACGTTATCATTTTTAGTGCCATTCAATCGTGCTCTCTTTCAGAGTCAGATTAACCCATTATTTCCCGTTACTAATTTTCACCCCTTTCAATAAGCTGGAAACCACCCCATCCTTTTCATAAACCTGGACATAATAAATGCCGCTCGGCAATTGGGACAATAAAATGGTTGCGCCAAATTCGTAGCGGGCGACGGGTTGGCCAAGGGCATTGCGGAGCAACACAAAATCCCAAGCACGGCCCGATTGTACCGTCACGGACTCGGTGGCGGGGTTGGGGAATAACGCATATTCCGCAGTGAGCGGGGTGGGGTAGTCCACGGGCAGGGCCATCGCCACTTCGTCGCTGCCGATGTCCACCCGACCGAATTGCAGCCTTGCATCGCCATCCAAATCCACTTCGCCAGCGAGGGGCGCAAAGGCCGGGTCGCCCGCATTGTAGGCCGGGGAACTGGCGCTGATGTGGAAATCCAGGCTGCCGGGCGACGTGAACTGTGGGTCGGCGAAGGGCGAATTAGCGTCCTGCCCGGTGCCGGAAGTATAGGCGGCGTAGGTGGTGTAAATCGTGCCTTCCCAGTCAATCGAAATATTGGATGCGCCTTGCGAATGGTGGTAAAGGTTGTAGTCCAGCAACAGACCCGTGGAGTTCAAGCGGCTCACTATCAGGCGTTTATCGGCATTGGTGGCGATGAACAGGTTCTGTTTGATGCTGCAATTTTCCGTGTATTCAATCAGCAGTTCGCCGTCGCCGTTGTTGGTGGTCACGTTGTCGTAGAAGGTGTTGTTCTGCACCTTGCAGTTCACCACTTTGCCCGTGCTGGGGTAGTCGTAGCCACCGATGCCGATGCCCGCCTCCAGGTTTTGGTAGGCCAAATTGCTGCGCACGATGATATTGGAAGCCGTTTTCCCCGGCTCCTCGCAGCCCAGCTCGAAGCCCCTGCCGCAGCCATAAACGGTATTGGCCTCGATGACGATGTCCCGTGCGCCGTCGGCATAGATGCCCGCTGAAACGGCGTAGTTGCTCACGCAATGATAGACCATGTTGCCCGCCACTCGTCCGTTGCGGGCGGCGTCGTTGGCGGGGTTGGAACTGGTGCCGTAGCCGCCCGCCAAGTCAATGCCGATATTGGTGATGTCGTGTACGGTATTGTTCAAAACCGTGAAGCCGTCCACATTCCCGTTGACGGTGAGCGCTTCGCTGAAGCCCGTCCGGCAGTTGCGGATGGTGTTGTTCTGGATATTTACATCGGTGATGCTGGTAGTGGCATTGTCGCCGTAAACAATGAGCGGATTGGCGTTGGTGGAGGAGTTCACCGGGGCGTTGGGGTTGGTGGAGAAGTGGATATTTTCTAGGGTATTGTTCAATAAATCAATATGCTGCGCCCCGTCCCGAACGGTGATGGCGCTGGAGAAATTGCCCATTGCATTGCGGAAGTTCAAGCCGATTATCTTCACATATTGCACGTTCGAAAGCGTGAACAGCACGGTCTGGCTATTGGTGGAGCCGCCATCCAATATGACCACGTCATTGGCGAAATGGGTGAAGGTGATATAGTTGCCAGCGCTGCCGTTGTTGCCCTCCATCCACACCTGTTCGGTATAGGTGCCCGCCAGGATAAAGACCGTGCTGCCCACCGTGGCGTTTTCGGCAGCGTGCTGAATGGTGCGCCAAGGCTGGGCCTGCGTGCCGGGATTGCCGTCGTTGCCCGTGGTGGAGACGTAAAAATCTATCCCGAAAACTTGGCAAAAAGGAAAAGCAACGAGGAGGAAGATGTGGAAAAGTGGGCGTTTCATAGTTATCTTTTGAAATGAGGTGGCAAATTTATGGGTTTAATGGAGGATTGGGCATATAATGGGGTGACGCCCGATCGTTGCGCAAATATGTTGGGGCGTCACCCCAACCTAGCATATTACGCCCTTTCAGGGCTAGGTGGTACACGCTATATAGCCCTGAAAGGGCGCAATATGTTAGCATCGGGTGAAGCCCGATGAAATGATAATATCGGACATGCCCCGACAACATGAACCCCCGATGCCCTCCATTCTATTCCACCTTCCCCGTCTCCGTCCTCACCCCAACCCCGTTCTCGTTAACCGCTTCAATGGCAAAATAATAGGGCTTCTTTAAATCCATCGCTTTAAACCAATACTCGTTGAAATCATAAATCAGGATGGAATTATAGAGCTTGTCGGGGGCGGTACCATAATAGAGATTATAGGCGAAGGCGTTGTCCACGGGTGTCCATTTGATGTAGGCGCTGCGCTTGTCCTTTTCGGTGCGGAGTACGATTAAATCCCTGACTTTGCTGGGTTTTTCGCCGCCGCCATTGCCGAAGATGCGCAGGCCGCTGATGGCGAATTTGCCAGTGGGCATGTGGATGTTTACCAGTTTAATAAAGCGGGTATTAATCGGTTTGGTTAATTCGATATAATCGTGCGGTACGTCGGTTTTATTCTTGCTTTTATCCACCAATAATTCCCATTTCTTGCCGTCGGTGGAGTGGTAAAGCTCATATTGGTGGTAAATATCCGTTTGTTTCCCCAGAAACTCGGCGTCTTGGTCGGCGTAGTTGATTTGTATGGCGTGGACGGTGCTTATTTGCCCCAAATCGGTTTGCAGCCATTCGCCCTTGTCGGCGGTTTTTGCGCTCCAATAAGTTTTGATGCTTTCGTCCACAGCGTTATTTGCATAATAGCTGCCGAGGGTGCTGCTCACGGTCACGGGCTTTTTATAGTTCAATAGCCACCAATCGGGGCGCAGCTTGCCGTCCGTGCGGGCGCTGGGCAGGTACATCGGGTAATCGCCGAAGTCGGTGTTGCACCACATCATATCCTCTTTGTCAAAACCAGCGGGCCAGATGCCGATGCGGCGCTCCCAAGTGTTCTTCACACAAACGACCGTCGTGCTCACATGCCAGTAGCGCCCGCTGTTGTCCTGAAAAGTAGCGCCGTGGCCAGCGCCCCGGTTGAAGCCGCCCATCTTGCTGCTCAGCGGGTCGCTCTGCGGCGTGAAGGGCTGGAAATTGAAGAGCGGCCCCTGTCCGACCACCACGCCATCGGAGTAGCCGCTGAACTCGGTGCCGGGTGCGCCATATTGGAAATAGTATTTGCCGTTGTGCTTCGTCATCCAAGCGCCCTCGGCGAAGGGGTCGAGGAAGGTATTGTCCATGTGCTCGCCGAAGCGCTGCCAGCCGTAGCGCCATTGTTCCAGAAAGTACATGGGCGTGCGGGTTCCCTTGGGTCGGAAGGTCTTGCGGTCAAGTTCCACGCCGTACATCGGGTCACGGTTGCTGCTGCCGTTGTACATGTAAAAGCGGCCGTCGTCGTCGGTGAAAAAAGCGGGGTCCCAGCCGCCGATTTCGAAGCTGTCCACCAGCACGAACCATTTGCCCGACTTTGGGTCGGTGCTGCCCCAGAGCGAGAAGGTGGAGGTATAGGTGCTGCCGAAGACCACCATCGTATCGCCGATGATGCCCACGGCGGGGGCGCAGAGGTCGTCCTTGGTGTCGTTCCACGGGCGCAGGAAATGCTGCTTTTGGAAGCTCCAGTTGAGCATGTCGGGGCTGTGCCAGTAGCCCCATTGGTTGGTGCTGAAGAGGTAGAAATCGCCCTTGTAATTGACGATGACCGGGTCGGCGGTGGCCCGGTGGCGGCCCCAGTTGGTGAAGCTCTCGTGCGGGGTGTAGCCGTAGTCGAGGTTGGTGGGGTTGCAGTAGGTGCGTTGCTGAGCAATGAGCGGGGAAATGGCGGCAAGTAAAAGGAGTAGGAGGGGGAGTTTTTTCATGGTGCAATGTTTTGACAATAAACTGTAACAGGCGCTAAGGTAAACGTATGCCTTGAAAACAAAATAGGCCTGCGCCTTTCCCAACCGGAATCGGCTATTTAGTTGTATGCCCATGCAGCGATTTTCACCCCCACTTTCATTAGGTAAATCTTTGGAAATGGTCGTTGAGGTGCCTTATTGCTTGGTATTTCAGCGGCTTTATTAAACAACACGCAGCCATGTTTAAACAACTGTTTTTGACCGCATTATTGATTGCAGGCTTTTTGACCGCTCATGCGCAATTGACCTTTAAAAGAGGTAAACGGCCTATTTATGCCATCACGGTTTGTTCGGAATCACTGAATTCAAATTACAAGGGCATATTTTGGAATGTCACCGATACCCATGTCGAACTGATGAGGACCGAGTATTTTGGAATGATAAAAGACCTGAACAAGCTTCCTGAAGACTTGACACTAACGACGATTCCGATTAAATTGGTTGAAGATATTAAAGTGAAGGAATTCAATTACTTCAAGCGGCGGCGCTCGTTTATCAGGGCAACCAGCATTGGCTTGGGCTTGGGTTTTGGCCTTGCCTTCCTCAAAAAAGGCACGCCGACCTTCGAGGCGTGCACGGCCGATATTGAATTGAATGGCGACCCCGGCGACCCTTACCCCTTCTTCAGGTGCCAAATAAAAGGAAATAAACCGCTCTTGTACAATCCCATTGTCGGGTTTAGCACCAGCACCCTCATCTGGGCTTTGAGCCAAATAGCTACGCCTTCCGCTCTCCAGTTCAAAAAAAAAGACCAGCATGGCACCTTTAATTCCCTCGAACTGCGCCAGTACACCGTGTTGAAACAATTACAGGAATACAACGCCGGAATTGTCCACTACGAAAAACTGCCACTCGACTCATTGGTGGAAAAGCTTGCCGCAGCGTTCGTGGGCTATGACCCCGCACAAAACCACCCGCCGGTCCTCGTATTGAACGGTGAAAAAACGGATTTGGCAGCCCTTTCAAAAATACCCCTTGGGCGCATCAGCTCCATCACCCTCTTGGGCGAGAAGGAGGCGAAAGCCCAATACAGCAAAGAGAATTACCCCTCGGTGGTTGAGTTGACGGGCATTGGCGAAGGCGAGGCGACAGAGAAAAACATCAAGGTATTTCGGCTGAAAGCTGGGAACCTAAAGTTGGTGAAGGAGATTGGGCTTTGAGGGGGAAGCTCGATTTAGGGAAGATGAGTTGGAAGTTGGGCAGGGAGATGATTTTTTGCACAATGCCATTTCCGTACATCAATTCGAGTGTTGGCCATTCAAAAAACTAAAGGCAAAAGCTGGCAAAACCACAGGCTGTATTGTTACTTTGATCGAAGCATTGCCCCAGCAAGCAGGCTTTTATTTTGATACAAAAGCAAAAAATCCTCAATACTATACGACTATTTAGAAGAAGGTGGGAAATGAAGATGCCCATCCGGCAAAAAGCGAATCCGAAGAAATGCCGCCAAACTCAGGATTTTATCCACCAAAACCCGAAAGATTGACTTTTTGGGGGGTATTCTACCGCATCTTTGCATCATCAAACATGATTTGGCAAAGCGTTTTATCGCAAAGGGAATAAAGAAATCCCAGTTTTAATGTGGTAAAAGCTGGAACCATGAAAACTAACCATAATGGGCATGCAGCCCATTAAATCAAAATTGCTATGTTCACTATCAAACACATTCTATCCGCCTTTTTCACCCTGTTTTTATTGTTTATTGGTACTTCAAAAACACTCGCCCAAACATGTGGAGAAGTGACCAATTTCACCTATAGCATCACCAATAACAACAACGGCACCAAGACCTATCGTTTTTATGTGACGGTGCAGAGTTCGGGCAGCAACAGGCGCAGCGTAAAATTGACGATTAAATGCCCCAATAATACGTTTGTTTCCAACCGCTGTGAAGAGACAAGGGCTACAGCAAAAACAATAAACTATGGACCATATACTGTAAATGCCTGCACCGGGGATATTCAACTAATTTGGACGGGCTATAGCAATGAGGAATGCGAAAACTCCCCATGCACACCTGAACAAGCGGCTGTGCAACTTCCCGTAGAGTTGTCCAAATTCCAGGTAGTGAAGGAGGAAGATAAAGCCCTTTTGAATTGGGAAACTGCCTCTGAAAAAGACAACGATAAATTCGTGGTGGAGAGGAGCACGGATGGCTTGGCATTTGAGGCCATTGGAGAGCTGGAAGGCAACGGCACTACTACCGAAGCCAAACACTATGCGTTTGTGGACAAATACCCGCTCCCTGGTGTCAATTATTACCGCTTGAAACAAGTTGACTTTAATGGCAATATTGAATATAGTAATATCAATAGTGTCGAAATTGAAAGTGGGGATGAAATCCTAGTTTATCCTAGCCTTGTAAGCAGTGAATTGAATATCGCATTGCCAATATCCGGTGATG
>JADLHE010000015.1 GCA_020848965.1 Saprospiraceae bacterium | reverse complement strand
TATTTTGCCTATTTCTTTTTCACCGAAAACACCGATTACAAGGATTTGCTGGCGATGGAGCGGGAAAAATCCGACCGCCTGCTATTGAGTCTTTTCCCAGATTCCATTGCCGGGAAATTGCGGAACAGCAACCAGTCCGTAGCGGATAGTTTTGAAAACGTGACCATCCTTTTTGCCGACATCGTGGGCTTCACCCGGTACGCCAGCAAAATGGGCCCCAATGAATTGGTGGCCATGCTGGACGAGATTTTCAGTGAGTTCGATGCCTTGGCGGACAAATACGGCGTGGAAAAAATCAAGACGATTGGCGATTCCTATATGGCCGTTGGTGGACTGCCAGTGCCCGATGCCAACCATTGCCGCAGCATAGCCGATATGGCCATCGAAATAAACGAGGTCATCAAGGAAAAATACACCACGAAATATAACCTGAAACTGCGGATGGGTATCCATACGGGCCATGCCGTGGCGGGTGTCATCGGCAATAAAAAATTCGCTTACGATTTATGGGGCGACTCCGTCAATATCGCCAGCCGTTTTGAAGCCAGCGGGCATCCTGAGAAAATCCAGATCACGGAAGATGTCAAAAACTCGCTGGGCAATGCATATACCTATGAAGATTGTGGGGAAATCCCCATAAAAGGGAAGGGGATGATGCGGTCTTATTTTTTATTGGAGAAAAAAGGCATAGCAAATAAATCAACGATGGCCCTCAACGGTCGGCCAGAAATTTTAAATGGATTGACTGTCCAGCATTAAGGTGACATCTTTTTTCCTTACCCAATCTTTCAATTTTAGTCAGAATTTAAAAGGAAAAAAGGTGTCATCTTAATGCGGTCTGGTCTCAGGAGATGACACCTTTTTTCGCTGCAAACGCACTGCTATTTGCTAATTCATCTTAGCGAAAAATGATGTCATCTTAATGCGGTCTGGTCTCAGGAGATGACACCTTTTTTCGCTGTCATGTCCTGCAAATTTGCCAAAATCTAGTTGCGAAAAAAGATGTCACCTCCTTATGAGGTACTACCAATAATTCTAAAACAATGCGAAAATTAAAATTCCTCTTAGCTTTTACTGTGCCCATTGTGTCAGTATATGGATTTACCCACGATGGATGGCATAGCTGGACACCTATCCTCCTCATATTTGGCGTATTCCCATTTTTGGAGTTGATGCTCCCCGTTGATTCGGCCAATATCGAGGAAAAACTGGCGGCAGATGAAAAAGATGCCCCGTTCTATGACTGGATATTGTACATCGCCGTGGTGGTTTATTTAGCGACCTTCGCCTATTTTTTCACGATTATCCCCAATACACCTTTTGGAACGCTGGAATTCTGGGCAAGGTTAGTTTCAATGGGGTTGATGTGCAGCATTTTCGGCTTTAATATCGGCCATGAATTGACCCACCGAACCAACCACGGCTTTGCTTATTTTATTGGGCAAATACAATTATTGTCGGTGATTAACCTGCATTTTATCCCTTACCATATTGGGGGGCACCACCTCAACGTAGGCAAACCAACCGACCCTTCTACGGCAAACAAGGGAGAATGGCTCTATACTTTTTGGCTGAGGTCGCAGGTTGGCGGCTATTTTCAGGCATGGCAAATCGAAAATAAGCGTGCTATCCTCAATGGCCATGCACCTTTTTCGTTGCAAAACAGGATGGTGAAATATACGCTCGTTACGATTGCTTATCTGACCAGCCTTAATTTTATACTGGGGCTATATTCGTTAGGGGTTTATTTGCTCGTGGTGCTCATCAGTACCTTCCTTTTGGAAGCAATCAATTATATTGAGCATTATGGCTTAAAAAGAAAACAAGACGAAGCTGGAAGGTACGAGCCTGTCCGCCACCACCATTCCTGGAATTCCGACCATGTTTTCGGCAGGGCCTTGATGTTCAATTTGTCCCGCCATTCCGACCACCATTACAATGGCAGCCTGAAATACCAAGTCTTGAAATCATTGCCAAATACCCCGCAAATGCCGACGGGTTATCCGGCTATGGTGGTGTTGTCTTTGTTTCCGCCGCTTTGGTTTTATGTGATGAATCGGCGGTTGGAAAGTGTTGCCCAGTCTAATTAATTGCTTAAAATCATCTCAAAATGAACAATTTTGACACCGTCAATTTAGCCACCCCCATGCTTATGCGCAACGCCAATACCAATGGTTGTAGCAGCAAAAAACTAAGGGTCGTCACGTTTAATTATTTGCCTTCGGCCTATAAATTCGTTACCGACTGGATACATGAAAATGGCCACGAGCATGTATTGGCCGTCACTTCTCCCGGTATTAAAACAAGGGCCACGCCTGCCTATAAAGACGTGCTGCCATTGATACCGGGCCATGTGAGCACCATCGTCACATCAAGAATGAATTCAGTGCTTGCGCCGATATTGCCGCATTTTAAACCGGATATAATCCTTTGCTTCACTTTTGCCCATCAGGTAGCCCAAGATATTTGCCAAATCCCGACTTATGGGGCGGTGAATATTCACCCTTCCGTGTTGCCGTATTACCGTGGGCCCAATCCGTTGCGCCAATTCTATGATGGGGCGGAGGTATATGGCGTAACTGCCCATCGCATGGCACAGGGTTATGATACGGGCGAGATATTGAGCCAAGAATACGAGCCGCTGCCTGAAATTGTCACACAGGACACAGCAGTGAGGTGGGGCCAATTGATTAAAAGCTGCATTGCCAGCGGCATGGAAAGCGCTATTTCCGGCAAACCGGGAATCAGGCAGGATGATGGCCAGGCTACCTACGGTGGGCCATTTAAGGAAGAAGAAAAATGGGTGGACCTATCGGAGCCTACCGCTGTAATCATGCGCAAAACCTTGGCCCTCAACTTGGCCGGCGGCTTGGCAAAAACCATTATCAATGGACAAGTTTTTAAAATCCATTCAGCGCATTATATTTCAAATACTGCCCGCAAGCCAGCAGGCACCGTCATAAAACAAGGAAAAGGTGTGCATGAAGTGGCTACCGCAGATGGAATGGTCAGGCTCATCACCGAGCTATATGATGCCAATAAAAAATACTGCAATGTGCTGCCCCGATCCATGTTTTTTGGGCAGCAGATGGGGGCTGAACGTTTGAGTTTATCGTAACTGTTCGTTTGGGAGGTGACATCTTTTCGCTGCTATGACTTGAAAATTTAGCAGTGTTTTCCAGCGAAAAAGGTGTCATCTCCCATGCGACCGCCATAAGATGACACCTTTTTCCTTTTAAAATCAGTGGTAAAATGAAAAATTCGAGCAGGGAAAAAGATGTCACCTTATGGCTAACTCATCATTAATAAAAATGAACAAAAACAACCATTGGATAGCCGTCATCGCCGTAGCATTGGGCTATTTCGTTGATTTATATGATATTCTGCTGTTCAGCACGGTAAGGCGGCCCAGCCTATTGGCGATTGGCGTGCTGGAAGACCAATTACAGGGTGTTGGCCTGACGCTGCTGAATTGGCAATTGTTTGGGATGTTGCTGGGCGGCATCCTCATGGGCATGTTGGCGGATAAAAAGGGGCGGTTGTCCATACTCTTCGCCTCGATATTTATTTATTCCATTGCTAATTTGTTGAACGCCTTTGTGTCAAGCGTCCCGGAATATGCCATCCTCCGATTCATCACCGGCTTGGGCTTGGCGGGTGAACTGGGGGTTGGCGTCACCTTGGTCGCTGAAAACCTGCCGAAAAACAAGCGGACCATTGCCACCATGATAATATCCGCTTTCGGGTTGTTGGGAGGGGCAGTAGCGGCAATGGTGGCCAGTAAAATGAACTGGCAGACCTCCTATATCGTAGGCGGTGTGATGGGGCTAGTGCTGCTGACTTTTAGGTACAGCATCCGGGAAAGCCAATTGTTTGAGGGCCTTCGGGAAAACAAGGTTTCGAGGGGAAATTTCCTGGATTTGGTGACCAAATGGGAAAGCCTCAAAAAATTCATCTTCTGTATCTTCTCAGGTGCGCCAGCCATGTTTTTCACGGCATTTTATGTGACGCTTGCACCGGAATTTGCCAAGGCATTCGGATTGGAGGGTGTTTCCACGCCACAAGTATTGTTGTATTATATGTTGGCGTATGCGTTCTTTGACGTGGTCGGAAATCTAATCAGCAAACTGCTCAAGAGCAGAAAGATGACCATTTTATTTTTCTGCGCCATCCAGGTATTTGCGGTGTTAAACTTATTCCTGCTTAACCCAGTCACGGTGGATGAGTTCATTTTTAAATACATCCTACTAGGTGCAAGCTTGGGCTATGTCGGCGTGATAGTCACCAATATTGCGGAGCAATTTGGCACCAACCTCCGGGCAACGGCCACCACGAGTGCCACCAATTTGCTAAGAGCCTTGACCATACCGGGCACTTGGTTGTTCACCTATCTAATCCCGACCATGGGTACATTAAACGCTGGCATGACCGTGGGACTGGTATTTGTTGGGTTAAGTGTGTTTTCCATCCTGCAACTCAAGGATAATTTTGAGAATAATTTGGATTTTAATGAATAGGCCATTCAGCGAAGGATTGGTAAGCCCGACGATAGGAGGGATTGCTAAGCCTGAGCGGGTCGGACAACCGGGCTTAGCAATCCCTATCGGGCTTACCAATACCTACGGAGTTTAATCAACATGGTAAAGAAATCAGCCGCAAATAACAAATGGGCTGCCATCGGCAAAGAGCTGCAGCCTTCGCACCTGTTCATGCGGGGCAGCCTCATGCCCGCCATCATCAGCGGCGCATTGATAGGGCTCATGACCACCATATTGTCCATATCGTTTGCGGTTTTGGTATTTGGAAAGGCGATGCCAGAAGCCCTGACCATCGGCATAGGAATGGCCTTGTTCAGCAATATGGTTTTTCATTTATTCGCAGCATTTACCAGTTCGGGGGAGGGTGTTATATCGCATGTGCAGGGCGTCACGCCGCCGATACAAGCAGCAATGGTTTCGTCATTGATGGGAATATTACCCTTGTCCATGTCCATGGGCGACAAAACGACGGTGGCCGTTTTTGCCTTAATGCTCACGACCATTTTCACGGGAATCGTATTATTTATTGCAGGCTGGTTGAAACTTGGGCGTTTGGTGAGGTTCCTCCCAATGCCAGTCATCAGTGGTGTTTTAGCCTCGGTCGGCTTTGCCTTGGTCTTCGGCGGCATGGCCACCATGACCAATATCAATGTCAGTTTATCTTCACTTCCCCAATTATTTAGCATGGCATTCATCCTAAAATGGCTGCCGGGGATTGCATTGGCTGCTGCGCTGTGGTTGGCCACTGCCCGTTGGAAACATGCCTTGGTATTTCCAGCCATATTGGCGCTGGCCATTCTGCTTTTCTACCTTATTTGCTTTGCAAAAGGCTTGGGAATAAGCGATTTAACGGCTGGTAAATTCTTGCTTGGCCCCTTCCAATATGACCAGTTATGGCACCATCCGAGCGTTTATTATAAACAAGTAAATGCAATAGATTGGAGCATTTTTGCCAGTCAAATTGGCATCATTGTCACCATACCGCTGGTCTGTTTCATCAGTGGCTTGCTGATGTTGAGCGCCATCGAGTTTTCAACGGGCATTGATGTAAAACCCAATTATGAATTAAAGGCGATGGGTGCCAGCAATTTAATGGCTGGCCTAATGGGCGGCGGTTTCGTGGGTTATCCGTCCGCCACTTTTACGGTGATGCAGTACCGTTTGGGTTCAAAGACCCGGTTGCCAGGCATCCTGAGTGCCATTGTACCAATAATAGTGCTTATTGCTGGGGCAAGTTTCTTGGGTTATATCCCCCGTTTTGTAATTGGTGGACTGCTCATTTATTTTGGCTACCAATTTATTGACCATTGGGTGGTCAAATTTGTAAGACATGCGACCCCATCTGACAATACCATTATAGGTGCTATTGTGGTCACCTCGCTTTGGCTCGGATTTGTGGCGTCCGTGGGTGTGGGCGTCCTTGCCGCTGCCAGTTTTTTCCTGTTTAAATATAGTAAAATCAGCGTCATTCGGTATGAATCAACGGGCGCATCGCTCAGGAGTAGGGTGACCCGGAATGCCATGCACGATGATTGGTTGTCAGTAAATGCCAACCGCATTGCCATATTCGGGTTGCAGGGCTATATTTTCTTCGGAACGGCGCATAACCTGCTTGAAAAAATCATGTCACGGGTCACGGACGCCAACCAAATTGCCCTCGATGCCGTGGTCTTGGATTTCCGGCATGTAACCGGAATTGACACCTCCGTGGTGCAGAGTTTTCACAAGCTGCTACAGCAATTGAGGCAAAAAAACATCACCCTGATTTTTGCCCAAATGCCGCCGAAATACCAAGGGCTGATGCAGAAAATAGGGCAGGGAACAGCCGCCACAAAAGGTTTCGCCGAGTTTGCCAGCTTGGACGAAGCATTGGAATGGCGGGAGGATAATCTCTTGGGAAACAGCGACCTGCCGCCCTATCAATCCCGCACGTTGCTCACGGTTTTTACGGACTATTTCAAGGATAAAACCAAAGCAGAAACCCTATTACAGTATTTGAATCGGATGGAATTATTGCCCGGCACCAAAATCATCCGGCAAGGCGAGGTAGCACATGATTTGTTCTTCATCGAATCCGGCAGGATTTCAACCTATTCAGAAAGGGAAGGTGCCGCTCCCATCCGCCTCGAAACCATGGTGGACGACACGATGGTGGGCGAAATCGGTTTTTACCTTGGCCAACTGCGCACCGCCACCGTGATGGCCGACGAACCCAGCATCGTCTATCGCCTCACCAAGGAAGCGCTTGCTCAAATGGAAACAGCGCACCCCGTTGTGGCAATGGAACTGCACCGACTTATTGTGCAAAAAACATCCAAACGGGTTATCCATGTATATAAGACGGTGAAGGGGTTTATGTAGCAGGAGGTGGAATGTCCCCATTTTCCACCCCAATTGTCCCCATTTTCCACCCAAAACGAGGAAATGGCCGGGATTTCTACCCATCCTGTCCGCTTCTTCCCCTTGGGCTTGGGGCATCTTTGACGGGTATTCAAAAATAAACGGTCGAGGTTGGCGAGACCTTTAAGGATTTTCCACCCGATTGGACACACCACCAAAATTGAATGTATGAAAACATTATCCATCACCTTCGCATTTTTCCTTTTGCTGACAACGGGCCTGCTCCCGTCCTGTACCGAAAATACGGGCACTGAAGCCAGTTCAGCAGCTGCCGAACCCATCACCATCAACGGCACGGTCACAGCCATTACCCTTGGCAAGGACGGCTACACCGCCGAGGTGCTGACCGATGCGGCGGGCACTTATTCCGCACTCGTTTCCATCGTAAACCTTGGTGGTCGGGAAAACTTCAAGCCCTGCAACCTTGGCGACAAGGTCAGCTTCAAGGGTATCCCCTCCATATTGGGCGATGCGCAGCAACTGAAGGTCACGGAAATCATCAGCATCGAGCCGGGCCGCACCCAAATGGTGATTGGCCATAATTCCTTCAGGGGCATCACCATCGGGGAATTGATTTCCAACCACAAGGAGTACATCCAAAAAACGCAGTTGAAAACGGGCGACGGCACCTTTGAAGTTTATCAAATAAAGGACTTCGAGAACAACCCCGCCGGGTATTTCCTGCCCGACCCGAATGCTGCGGATAGGGTGGGGGACATCGTGGTGCAAACCCCAAAAGCGCAAACGGCAGAAGGCATCATGGTCGGCAGCACTTACGAGGATTTGCTCAAGGTGTTCCCAAGCATCGAAGTCCACGGCTCGGAAGTGGAAGGCCGCACCAATGCCACCAATGGCAGCCTGTCTTATCGTTTGGACGTGCCCAATTTCACGTATGAAGTGGACAAGGCGAAGATTCCGGTCACAACGAAAATCGTGGAGATAACGATTAATCGGGCAGTGGCTGGCAAGTAAGCGGTTGCCAGATTTCCGAAGTCTCGAAGACTTCGGAAATCTCTTGCCATCCACCAATGTCCCCATTTTCCACCCTAAAAGTCCCAATTTTCCACCCAATGCAAGGAAATGGCCGGGGTTTCCGCCCTTGTTGTCCGTTTTTTCCCCTAAGCCGTGGTGCATCTTTGAGGGGTATTAAAAAGGGGGCAATAAGGTTTAAGGTTTCAAGTTTCGGGGAACATCAATATCGAAACTGCCTTTCTTTTTCAATGGCGCAGTCACTCCCTGAAACCCGAAACCTGAAACCCCCTCAACCCATCCCAACTGCTCGAATTTAATCGGAATACACCTCCACCTGTGCAGACCCTGTCCGCACGGAAATGGATTCTTTTTGTGCTATTTAAACAGTACTCCTATGAAATTACTGATTTTGATTTAGTTGCAACCAATTGAAATTCAAGCAGTTGCGCAATCCCTGCCTGTCGGCAGAAAGGGTAAATCCAAAATCGTAAATCGTAAATCAACAAAACCCATTATTTTTTTAAATTCTTTTCACATGAAAAATTTGAACTTAAAAATCCCATTGCTGGAAAATCATTTTTCACCTCCAAAACAAACAAGGCGATACTTGGGCATGGCCTGCTTGTTCCTACTGGGCTTTTTGCAGCCCTACCTTTCCTATGCCCAGACGTTCAATGGTACGACAGGTCCAATCCCTGACCCTGGTACTTTTGACTTTACGGCCAATGTTACCGGGCTTCCAGGTACGATTGGTACAGACTACACCATTGCCAACGTCACCATCAATATCCAACACTCATGGGTCTCGGATTTGGATATTTCGTTAGTTGGACCAGATGGTACGACCATTATTAACCTTTCAGACGATAACGGGGACAATGGTTTCAATTATACCAACACCGTTTTTACCGATGCAGCGAGTATCAATATTACGGCTGGGTCAGCCCCTTTCACGGGCAATTTTCAGCCGGAAGGGCCGGGTACCTTAGCCAGTGTTTTCAATGGGAGTGCCGTTAATGGAATTTGGACACTCCGGGTAGCGGACGACCTCAATCTCGAACCAGGCACCGTCCTCAGTTGGTCTATCACTTTTCAGGCCGTCAATCCTCCCGTGGTACTGAACTGCCCATCGAGCACGACAACGACGGCTTGCCAGACCCAGTCAGCAGTGAACAACGCCTTTTCTCTTTGGCTGCTAACGGCCAGCGCAACGGGCGGCTGCAACGGCGTCTTGTCAAATAACAACGTTGCACAGGGCGGTGCCCCGCCAGCCTGCGGGGGTAGTAGAACCGTCACCTTCACCTATACCAGTACCTGTCTTCCATTTATAACGACCTGCCAGGCCACCTTCACGGTGCCGGCTGCACCAACGGTGTCGCTGACTTGCCCCGTAAATACAACAACGACAGCCTGCCAGACACAAGCAGCCGTGAACGCTGCCTTCTCCACTTGGTTGGCAACGGCCAGCGGAACGGGCGGCTGCAACGGCACTTTGACGAACAACAGTG
>JADLHE010000014.1 GCA_020848965.1 Saprospiraceae bacterium | reverse complement strand
TCAAGCCCAGCATCAAGGGTAGGTTGAGCCGCCAGCGCACGGAAATCGCCCCCATCATGAGGGTGGTGACGCCCAAGACTGGGAACACCCCAAGCAGCAAGCCGATGGTGGAAGAAGTAGCCAGTGCCTTGGGGGTGGCTCCTTGCCGAAGGAATTCCTTGATTTTTTCTTTGAATGAAATACGTTGAGCCATTTGCTATTGTGAATGATGCCCTTAAAAACTTTAACATCAGCCGAAAGTTCTGTCAGACACGAACTAAGTTCCAGCCGTCGTTAATAGCGCAGTTTAAAACAAAAATCAGCACTTGTCATGATAGTACCAAAAGCAGCCACCACCATTGCCTTGGTCTTTGCAAGTTTCTTGCCTCAAAAAGACCAGTTCAAACCCGCCCACCTGTCCAGTTCCGAAAAAAGGTCTATGCTGGAGGCCGTTAACCGCCTGCGTGCAAAAGGCTGCCATTGTGGCCGAAAATACATGCCGCCCGTCGGCCCCGTTCGCTGGAATGCCAATCTCGAAAAGGCCGCACTCGTCCATGCGAGCGATATGACCCGCAATAATTTCTTTGCCCACAAAGGTAGCAATGGTAGCAGTATTGGCGACCGGGCCACGAAGGCTGGTTACCATTGGATGGCCGTTGGTGAAAATATTGCCGAAGGCTATGGTTCTTTTGAGGCCACCTTGCTCGCTTGGAAAGATAGCCCCGGCCACTGCCGCAACCTCATGAATGGCGGCTACGATGAAATGGGCATCGCCGAAATCAATGACCTCTGGGTGCAGGATTTCGGAGCATCCATTGAAAAATATGAGTGATGAGTCCTGTGCAAAATCCATCATTCATCCTGCCAAAGGCAGGCAAGCATTTATCATTCATCTCTTCTGTGTAATTCCCTTCCAAGCCAGCATCTGCAAAAAAGTCGTTCATTTTTCCAACCATCCTCGAACGACGCCTCGTTGTCCAAATCAGATGCAGATGCGAAACAACCATTACACTACTCAAAGCCCGGATGCCCTCCTCGTGGAGGGTTGCCGCCAACAGCACCGACTGGCGCAGGGATGCCTGTACCAGCGGTACTACGGCCGGTTGTTGGGCACCTGTATGCGCTACACCGGCAGCCGCCCCGAAGCGGAGGACGTGCTGAACCGGGCGTTCCTGAAAATCTTCCAAAGCATTGGCGAGTACTCGGAGCAGGGCAGCCTGTTCGGGTGGATGGCCACCATCACACTGCGCACGGCAATTGATTTCGTGCGGTCGCAAGTGAAAATGCGGAGCGTGTTCCGCTTCGGCGAGCCGCCCGAAATGCCGCACGACGACGGCATTTTGGAGCAACTCCAAGCCGAGGACATCTACCGCCTCATCCAGCAGTTGCCGCCCGACCAGCGGGCCGTCTTTTCGATGAACGTGGTGGAAGGCTATACCCACCGGGAAATTGCAGAGCTGCTCGGCATCAACGAGAATACCTCGAAATGGCGGCTGGCGGAGGCTAAAAAACAGTTGAGGGAATGGGTAGCCGGGACGGGCCGTGTTTTTAAACCCCGACCAGATTTATCATTTGCGCTAGCATCAGCCAACGTAAAATCCTGATTGAAAAATGGACAACCAAAGTAAAAATATCAATCAAAAACTGGCCGACCACGAATTCGATTTCAACCCGGCGGCCTGGGAAAAAATGGAGCAAATTCTCGATGACAGGACTCCAAATAGAAGCTATTTTTTAACTAAAACCGTTTTGGCTATGACGACTTTACTAATCGTGCTGGCAATGTTTTTCATGCAGCACAACACAGAGCGGACCACAGGTCCGACCCTGCATCCACAGGGTTTTCCTTCGGAAAAACCCATTGATAATCAGGCTATTGCGCAAGCAACAAAGCCCACTACACGAGACTTTCTAAGTTTAAAAAATTTGGAAAGTCAGGCTACTGCCACCCAAAATCTTAAATCCCTGCCTACCGAACAGGTAGGTGATTTCTTAAATCTTATAGCTGAAATCAAACCAAATCAAGACTCCAGTTTTTACCAAAAACTCTTCTCCGCCCTTTCCCAACACACCCAAGCCCTCTCCCCCGAAAAGGTCTATCTCCAATTCGACCGCCTGTTCTTCGAGCCGGGCGAGGACATCTGGTTCAATGCCTTTGTGCGGGATGCCAACACACTGAAAGCCAGTCCGAAAAGCGATATCCTCTACGTGGAATTGCTCGCCCCCAACGGTTCGGTTTTGAAGAAAATCAACCTACTGGCCAAGGGTGGCACGACCGCTGGCGACTTCAAACTGGACGCCAACGCCCCCGGTGGCCTCTATAAAATCAGGGCCTACACCAACTGGATGCGCAACGCCAACGACGCCTTCGAGCGAGACCTACAGGTGCAGGCCACCGTGCTGCCACGGCTGCGCATGGAACTTGATTTCATGAAAAAAGCCTACGGCCCCGGCGATGTGGTGGAAGCAAAAATTGACCTGAACACCTTGGCCAATGCGCCCCTCGCCAATGACGATTTCAGTGCAAAAGCCAGCCTCGACGGGCAGCAGTTCACCGAGGTGGCGGGCAAAACGGACGGGCGGGGCCATGCCCAAGTCAAGTTCGAGCTGCCAAAGGGCTTGGTGACCAACGACGGCCTGCTCAATGTGCTCATCCAATACAACGGCCAAACGGAGAGCATCAGCCGCAGCATCCCAATTGTGCTGAACAAGGTTGACCTCCAGTTCATGCCGGAGGGCGGCGACATGGTGGCCGGATTGCCCGCCACAGTTGCGTTCAAGGCGCTGAACGAATGGGGCAAACCTGCTGATATTGCTGGCAAAATCGTGAACTCGAAGGGCGTTGAAGTGGCCCGGTTCGAGAGCTACCACCAGGGCATGGGAGCCTTCAATTTCACCCCGGCCAGTGGGGAAAGTTACCACGCCATTTTGACAAAACCCGACGGCATTGCCGAAAAATACGGACTGATGGATGCCTTCCCCCGTGGTTTTTCGATGAAAATAAACCCGCTGCAAAAGGACGAATTGACGGTGGAGGTGAACTCGACGGAGGACGAGGCACTGCATGTGGCCTTGGTCAGCCGGGGCGAGGTGAAGTACATGCAGACCTTGCCCGCCCGTGCAGGCTCGCACCTTGTGCGGATACCCGTAAAATCGCTCCCCATCGGCATTGCACAAGTCACTTTGTTCGACAGCCAAGAACTGCCACGGGCCGAGCGGCTCGTGTTCCTCAACCACGATAAACAATTGAAAATCAATGTAAAAACGGACAAGGAAAAATACCTGCCCCGTGAAAAAGTGACCATGACCGTGAGCGTGACGGACGAGCGGGGCATCCCCATGCCCGGCCAGTTCAGCCTCGCCGTGGCCGACGACAACCTGCTCACTTTTGCCGACGATAAACAAGGGCATATCCTAAGCCACCTGCTGCTGGAAAGCGAATTGAAAGGCAAAGTGGAGGAACCGAATTTCTATTTTGAACCAAAGGAAAAACACCCGGAGAAGAACGAGTTATTGGCGCTCGATTACTTGATGATGACGCAGGGCTGGCGGCGTTTGGCTTGGGAGGAGTTGCTTGGTAATCAGCCAGTTGCGATGCAATTTGAGGGCGAGCGGGCGGTAACACAAGGCATCGTGACCGACAAGAATGGCAACCCTGTACCGAGAATGCTGGTGGGCGTTAAGAACTCTAATATTGTTGCACTGACCGATAATCTTGGTCATTTTGAATTGGACACGTTGATACCTTTTGGCCAACCAATGGCTGTTTACTCAACGACGCTCAAAGACCAAAACCTTTTGTCAAATGGTAGCGGCAAGGAATTGCATATTCAACTTCCTTATGACGTAAGCCAAAACAAATTAAACAAGTTGACACCGCTAGTGCTTTCAGAGCCAAAAATGCAGGCCGGGCCTGGTGTGGTCTCTTCCGTTTTTGACTTGTCAGTGCCAATGGGGACAAGGATGGAGGGCACGATAAAAGATGCTGACTCTGCCGAGCCAATAGCTATTGCAACGGTGGCCCTTTTTAGAAATGGTGTACTTGTAACAGGTACGGAAACCGATTTTGATGGCTACTATTCAATCACGGAGCTTGACCCCGGCACTTACGACGTGGAGTTTAGTACAACGGGCTATTCGCCACAGCGGGTTACGGGCGTGCCGGTCCGTGGTGGGAAGGGCAACAATTTGAACGTGAGGATGAGCGCTGGCGTTGAATTGACCACCGTTGAAGTCAAGTACTCCAGCCCCCTCATTGAGCAAGACAATACAACTTCCGGCAGCAGTCTAAAAATGGACCAAGTTCGTAGCCTACCAGCACGACCTTCAAAAAAGCAACCGGAAGTAAACACAAAAATAAAGGGACATCTGGCAGGAGAAGCTACCACCAAAACTTTGACTTCCGAGCAAATCAAACAACTGCCCACCCGGGATGTGAACGCTTTGGCCAGTTACACTGCCGGAGTCTCCTCTGCGGATGAAGGTGGCGAATTAAACATACGTGGAAGCCGCTCCGATGCTGCCAATTATTATATTGATGGAATTAGGGTAACGGGCAGTGCGCCGCCAAAACAAGCCATCGAAGAAGCTGAGTTCATACAATTGGGCGTACCGGCTCCTTTTGCGAAAGCAGACGATGCTTGGGGCAATGAAATGCAATTGCAAAAAGACAGGCGGGCAGAAAATCCGCTGGCCATGAGCAAGGCTAAAGCAAATATGCCAGCAGCGGCGAAGCCAGCGCCAAGTCCAGCGCCAACTGGTTTGTCTTTTTACGCCCCCCGCCAATTCTACGCACCCAAATACGACGACCAATCCGCAATCCGCAATCCGCAATCCCTGCCTACCGGACAGGCAGGCGCAATCCGAGATGATTTCCGTAAAACCGTCTTCTTCGCCCCCAAGCTAGACGTGGGCAGGAACGGCAGGGCCACCGTCGAGTTCTACAACACCGACGCCATCAGCACCTTCCGGGCAACGGTGGAAGGCATCGCCACGGGTGGCGGCATCGGGCGCAATGAGCAGCGATTTTTCACCCAAATGCCTTTCAGCATGGACGTGAAAGTGCCCGTCAACCTACTCACGGGCGACAAGCTGGCCTTCCCGTTGGCATTGACGAACAATACAGGCAAGCCACTTTCCGGCAAGCTGACCATCACGATGCCGAGGGGTTTTTGTAACACGGACTGCCAGTCCGTGCTTCCGAAACTTGACAAAAATTGGCAGCTTGTTTCAACCGACAATGCGGGAAGCACGGTCTGGCAGACCGTGTTACAAGGCAGCACCACCATTTACCCGGAATATGAAATTGCACTCGGCGCAATGAGCGGTGAAATGAAGGTCGAATTCGAGGCAAACGGCACCTCCGATGCCTTCACGCAGGCACTAAAAGTGCAGCCTCGTGGCTTCCCGGTTGACCTTGTTTTCGGGGGAAATGAGCGGGACAAAACCTTCTCCGTGCCAGTAAAAGATGTGGTTGAAGGTAGCCTTTCGGCCAGTTTCACCGTGCATCCGAGCGTGCTCAGCGACCTTACGACGGGAATGGAACGGATGCTGGGGCAACCCAGTGGCTGTTTCGAGCAAACGAGCAGCACGAACTATCCTAATATATTGGTTTTGAACCTGTTAAAAACAACGGGCAATGCCAACCCCGCACTGGAATCCAAAGCAAACGGCTTCCTTGACTACGGCTACAAGCGCCTGAAAACCTTTGAAATAAAGGGCGGCGGCTTCGATTGGTTCGCTTCGCCACCTGCCCACGAGGCCCTTTCGGCCTATGGACTGATGGAATTCGTGGACATGAAATCCGTGTATCCAGTGGAGCAGGATTTGATTGACCGCACCGCCAATTGGCTGCTCACCCGTCGGGACGGTAAAGGTGGTTGGCTGGCCAGCAAGCAGGGCCTGCACAGTTGGCAGCAGCCGAACCCCGTCAGTGACGCCTATATCACTTGGGCGATGACCGAGGCAGGCTATGGCAAGCAAGTCGGTGCCGAAATTGCGAAGCAGGTAAAAGACGCCCGTGAGACGCAAGACCCGTACATCGTCGCCCTCGCCGCCAAGTCATTGCTGAACCTTGGCGACCGCCGGGCGGAGGAGATGCTGGCCGTTTTGACCAAAAGCCAAGCCGCCGACGGTAGCTGGACGGGCAAGACGATGAGCATGACGCACAGCACCGGAAAGAACTTGACCGTGGAGACAACAGCGCTCGCCACACTGGCCTTTTTGTCAAACGCTGATGCTGCCGAGGGCGGTGCTTCGGGCGCTGAAATGGCCATCACGGAGAAGGCCGTTCGCTATCTTGCTGGCGCAAAAACGCAGTACGGCTTCGGCTCCACACAGGCCACCGTCTTGGCGCTGAAAGCACTGGTTGCGAATGCAAAAAACCTAAAAAAGAACATCGGTGGCGAGGTTGAATTGTTCGTGAACGGTAAATCGGTAGGCAAGCGACCCTTCACAGCCGACGAACGCAATGCACTGGTTTTCAAGAATTTGGAGCAATATTTTACTGAAGGCAAAAACGAGGTAAAGGTAAAATTCGCCAACGGCGACCCCCTACCCTACGACCTCTCTGTGAAATATTCGACAACGCTACCTTACAGCAACCCGGATTGCAAATTGAGCCTTAAAACAGCTTTGAGTGATGAGTTGCGAGTGGCAAGTTTGGGGGACACTAAGCGGCTCACCACCACCATTACTAACCGCAGTAAAGAGGCTGTGCCCAACCCAATTTGCATCGTTGGCATACCAGCAGGTCTTAGTTTGCAGCCTTGGCAATTGAAGCAGATGCAGGAGCGTGGCGTGATGGATTTTTATGAAATCAAGGACAGCTACGTGGTGTTCTACTTCCGTGGAATGGGGGCTGGCGAGGTGAAGGACCTTCACTTGGACCTCAAGGCCGACGTGCCGGGCGAGTATGAGGCACCTGCCTCGGCAGCTTGGCTGTACTACTCGAATGATGCGGTAGTGTGGAGCAAGCCAGAGCGGGTTGAGATTGGGAAATTGGGGAATTAGGAAATTATTGAAATTGGGGTTCTGGCCAAATTTCAGAACCCCAATTTTCACTTCGCTACTTTAGGCGTTTTTGCAATTTTTCCGGGTCCCGTTTTACGTGCCAAACCGACAAGATAACGACCTCATTTGCTTGGTCATTGACGGCGAAATAGATGGCATAGGGAAATTTTTTCATCAAAGCCCTACGGTATGGCGGGCTTTTCATGGTGAAAAAACTTGGCTTATTGGCGATTGCATCCGAAAGCGATAAAAACTCAATTAGAAATTCAACGCCCAAGCCTAGCGACTGGCCTTCGTACCATGCAATTGCCTCCTCTAATTCAAGCGTGGCTTGGAGTTTAACCTGCAGTAGATAAGCCATATTTCTGCATTAAGCGGGTTTTCAGGGCTTCCATGCTTTCAACGCTTTCCGGGGATTCCATGTATTCCTGATAGCGGCTATCCAATTTCGCTTTCTGTTCAGCGGAAAGGTTGGAATCTTCCATTGGTGCTGGGTTGTTTTTGAAATGCCTATTGAGCAAAAACTCCACAAAATCAGCAACTTGTGCTTGCAGCATTTCTGGCAACAGTTCGATTTTTTTGGCAATCTGTACAGTGCTCATCTCTAAATTTTTTACGAAAATAAGCAATTTTTCAAACCATGTCGTACTGAAAAATTGGTTCTAAACTATTCAATTCAAACTATTGCTCCGAAGTAACGCTCTTCGCCCAAAGCTCCTTCCCGTTTGAATCGAAAATGCTCATTTTCAGAACCCTCGCCTTGGCAGGCCCAGAAAACTCCAGCACCCCGAAGTTTTTTTGCTGCACCATTGTACCTTCCACCCGCAGGGCGTTCGGCTCCTCGCCCGTGTGTACGCCCGACGTGAGCGGCGACACGGTAAGGTCATAAACCGTGATGCCTGCCCGGTTTTTCATCATGCTCAGTTCGGTGTGATGGCGGTCGCCCGTGAGGAAAATGACGTTTTTGATGCCTTCTGCCTCGATTTTTTCCAACAGCATTTCCCGTTCCGCCGGGGCGATGAACGAGTAGGTTTCGTGACCCTCGAAAGTGGTCAGCACTTGCCCACCGATAGCCACAATTTTGAACGGGGCAGTGCTGGCGGCCAGTGCATCTATCAGCCACTCGATTTGGGCCTCGCCCAAAATGGTCTGGTCGCCCGTCTTTCGGCGGTTCGGGGTGCGAAAGTAGCGGTCGTCGAGGAGGAAAAAATCAATATCAGCCCATTGAAAGAAGCTAGTGCAGCCGCCTTGCCCTGAGAGGCCGACCTTTGGGTTTGCCCAAAATTGACTGAACACCTCGGTGGCCATGTCCTTTTGGACGAAGCTGCGGTCGCTGTCGTTTGGGCCGAAATCGTGGTCGTCCCAGATGGCGTAGTGGTGGGTGCTGGCAAGCAAAGGTTGTAGCTCTGGCAATGAGCGGGTATGGGTATAGCGATGGATAAATCCAGTGCGGGAGAACCAGTCCACCTCCCGCAAGTAAGTATTGTCGCCGAGCCAGAGCATGAGGTCAGGACGCTGCTGATGAATGGCCGTAAATATCTGATAATCACCGCCGTAGGGCTTGCCGGGGCGGTCGTAGGGGTCTTCGTTCACGTAGGCGCAGCTGCCCGTTGCCACCCGGAAGGTGGGCGGGTCGGTTCGCCATTGCCAGAGTGCTTGGGTCTGGAATTCGAGCGGATAATCGAGTTTAACGGCTTGGTCGTTGATGCGCAGCTCGTACTCATAGCGGTTGCCGGGCAGCACTTTATCCGCCAAAAGATGGGCCGTGAAGCCAGACTCTTTTTGCGTAGCAACGGCATCCGTCATTTGTTTTTGACTGGTTTGGCCTTTCGGCCAATAAGCGATTTGCACCTTCGCCGCCGATTTGGTCTGCACCCAAAGCATGGACTCCATCATTTCGGAGTAGCCGAGCATGGGGCCAGATTGGAGGAGGCTTTTTTGCGCCAGCAAAAAGAAAGAAGGCAATAACAGCCAGACTAAAAGGCAGGTTTGTTTCAGTTTTTTCATCGGTAATTTTTTGCTGCAAAACTAGCCAGAATTGGCAGCCAGCCATTTTAAATCCAAGTGAATTGCGGCTAGGCGTATGGAGGCATAATATTTGCCAACGGCTGTCAGTGAAACAAGACAAATGAATGACCAAGCACCGATTTCGAGCTTATTGCCAATAATTTGCGGTACAAAATTCCCTCCACGCCGCAAGCCAAAGCGAAATTACAAGTTCCAACTACAAAGATTCGCCATTGATTTGATGAAGCTTTTCCACTCCTATTTTCGGTTGCATTCTCTGCCAACACTAGGCAAGATGCTATTGCTATGGGGCGTGGTCATGTTCATGTTGCTAGGCAAGGTCCAGGCCCAGCAAGAGGCCCAGTTCACGCACTACATGTTCAACACTCTGGTGTATAACCCAGGCTATGCGGGCAGCAAGGAGTACCTCTCAGCCGTGGCAGTTTACCGTGACCAATGGGCCGCAAAAGGCGAGAAAGTGGGCTGGGCAGGCAGGCCAATTACCCAAACGCTATCGGTTCACTCCACTTTCAAGAAAAGGGTGGGTTTGGGTTTGAACATTGAAAATGCCAGTGCTGGCGCAAGGGAAGCGACTTATCTGAGCGGCATCTACGCCTATCGCATCAATTTTGGGAAAGGCACCCTTTCGGTGGGTTTGCAAGGCGGCATCCTAAATTGGCGGGCTGATTGGAACAAACTGAACTTCAAAGAGGCACAAGAACTCGACCATGCATTCGCCAATGCCACGCCGAGCCTTATCCTCCCCGATTTTGGGGCGGGCCTCTTTTTTTATACCCCCAATTTCTACGCCGGGGCTTCGATGCCACACCTCGCCAATTTCCAGCTTCGGGAACTCGACCCCGTTGAGCAGGATGAGGTGCGTAAATGGGCCAGGGTACATCGCCATTTCTACTTCACTACGGGCGGTGCCATCCCCCTCAAAGGCGATGACATTGTTTTCAGGCCCTCTTTTTTGCTGAAAAGCGTAGGGCTTTTCAATAATTTCTTCCGGCAGGGCAACCTTGTCCGGGAGATTGGCGCCCCTGTCAGCTTCGACCTCGATGCAGCGCTTTTCCTTTACCGCAAGCTATGGCTGGGCACCTCGTTCACCTCGGCCTTCGCCGCCTTCAACAACACAGGCGCCAAACAGACCAGCCATACTTCCTTTGACCTTTATACGGTCCTACACCTAAAAAACGGCCTTCGCATCGGGCTGGCCTATGATTACCCGCTTGGCAAATTGAAAACGGTGGCAACAGGTTCATTTGAACTACTGCTGGGCTACGATTTTTACCAAGAGGTGGATAAGGCGGTGCATATAAGGTATTTTTAGTAGCAAGATTTTTTCCGAAAATAAACTAAGGTTTTACAGCTTCAACGAAATTCACAAATGCGTTGATTTCCCAGATTGGGTAATCAAAAATGTCAACTTGTCCATTCCCGTCCAAGTCTTCTGGATAGTAACCTTCAGCAAAATTAACGAATGCCTCAACCTCCCAATCAGGATAATCAAATATATCAATTACACCATCTCCAAAAGGGCCATTACCATTCATATCACCATTATATATGGTAGTTACCCCTCCTGTCACACCCAAGTTATTACCAAACGCTTGAGAGGCTGAACCAAAATTATAAGTTGGGCTAAAACTAAATACTTGCGGTGTAGCGCTCCAAGTCTCAATCAAATTCCTTCCTTTAACCACTAAATAATAGCTATTGCCCACAGTAGATGGGGGGAACAAAGCAGTCGTTGATCCTGTGGTACTCAGGATGGTCTTTTTAGAAAATATTTCTGTGTAAGGACTAGTCGGTGCGTGAAGTGCCAAGGTTATTGTATCACATTGGCTGGAATTAGTTCCGGCCACTCCGCTGTTTAAGAGTACAGGTCGCATAGAAGTGCCATCCATATAACCTTGTATAAAGGTTTGGGTCAAGTTTAAACTGGCCATGCAGTTTGTACTTATCTCCAAGCCCCATGACTGAAGAGAACCGCCATCGCCTGCCTCAAGGTCTTGAACGGTCAAGGTCCATGTGCCGTTGGGAGAAGTATTGATAAGCGTTGCAAATGAGGTCACTGGCTGGTAGGTTCCATTAATGGCATATGGTGGTGGTATTGGAGCCGATGAAGCATTGCAGGTACTTTCCAACTGAGCGGCAGTTAAGGTAGCTGCATTGTCGAAGGTGGCCAGTAAATGATATTGGTCGCAGCCATAGGTGCTTGCTGGTACTCCGGGCCTATCAAAAAGTGAGAAAACTGCCCCACTTGGCGATGTCAATGTAGCTTTAACATCACCAATGTATGTGTGATAGATTTTAAGGTCTTTAAGTTTCACAGCTAGGATATTCCCATTAACACCACTTACTGTTATCGTGGAAGTAATGGTTGGTGTGCCGCTAGTAGAAATCGTTACCGGAGTTGTATTGACCGGACTGGTTACACAACTGGTGGTAAAGAAAAAAGTAGATGACCAATTGCCAGAGCCACACGAGTTGACCGCCCTCACCCGCCAATAATAGGTTGTAGTCTGGGTTAAGGAAGTAGTGATAGTATAGGTGTTGCCTGTAATTGCTGTTGCGTTGACGACGGTTGTGGCAAAATCCGATACAGTGGATACTTGCAAATCATAGGATACTGCACCTGATGAACTCCCCCAAGTCAGTTGTGGTAATAGACTAAGGCCAGTTGCTTCATTGACAGGAGTGGTTAGGCTAGGCGGCGAAGGTGGACCTGCCAACAAGTTCAATGAAACCACGCTATTTTGGGTATTGCTCCCATTGACACCAGACAAAACAATATCGTAAACACCAGTTGTTGCATTCGTTGTATTCAAAGAAAAGGCGCTGGTACCAGCCGTATTGATTGAATTAGGTGTAAAACTGGCTACCGCACCCACGGGCAAGCCCGATGCACTGAGGTTCACTACCCCCGAAAAACTTCCATTTGGTGTCAAAGTAACCGTATGGTTGGATGGGTTCGGCTTGCAAACAGTGACCACATTAGGCGATGTGTTCAATGAAAACCCATTCGCTACCGTAGTGATGGTAAAATTGGCATTTGAAATATCGTAGAAAATATTGCCATTCGCCCTTACCATAATTCGTGCAGTTGTGGTGGCAATATTGGGCACTGCAATCAATTGCGAGCCGTCATTTGGCACGCCCGCAAAAATGGTATTGGGATACGTCAGCCCGCCGTCTGTGGAGAGCAGAATGTCCACCTTGGAGCAGTTGATGGGGGACATATCGGTGCTGGCCACATCCCAAGTCACAGTTTGCAAAGACCCTCCTGCCCAGGATACAGCTGTATTTGGGCTAGTTACCAGAAATGGGCCTGCAGTACCATTGACGGTCACCACCATATTGCCTTCAGCAGTACAACCACCACCGGAATGATTATCACGCACCGTCAGCCTGAAATTCAGCGTTCTTGCCACGCTAGGCAGCACTTCCCATGTTGGGCTGACATTGTTCACCACATCTACCAAACGGGGCAAATACCTAGCAGGATTTGTGGTTCCTTTGAACGACCGAAACACTGGCCCAGTCGTTTGAGTGGACGTAGGGGAGGTTGTACTCGCATCACCAAGGTCCATTTGCTCCCAAGTATAGGTAAGTACGTCACCACCATTGGGGTCGCTACCAGTAGCAGTTAATATGAAAGGTGTTGAACGGGGTATTACATAATCCGAACCTGCATTTGCAGTTGGAGCGCTATTAATATTGCTGTTCACGGAGCAAGTATTGCCGCCTCCTGATGCATTGCTGGTAATTTCCGCTGCAATTTCTTGTACACTGATTGCATGAAAATAATCATCCGAATTGTTCTGAATATTGTTAGGAGAACAAATTCCGGCATAGCCCATGATGGTGGAAGCACTCCCTGGCTCATAAGCAGTGCTGGCTGTTCGATTGCCGTTACAATTACTGCTTATACTATTAAAAGTGTGGTGTGCCCCATACTGGTGGCCCATTTCATGCGCCACGTAGTCTATATCAAAAGCATCACCAATTGGTGCTGGGCTACCAGTTACACCTCGAGCCTTCAGGCCGCTGTTGCAAACTGCACCTAAGGTTGCGACGCCACCGCCTCCAGTGGAAAAAACGTGGCCAATATCATAGTTTGCACTGCCAATATAAGCAACATTGTCGCAGGTGGTTTGATTCTGGCCAAGCATCGTGGAACCGCTGTTGTTGGTATAGGGGTCTGTACTGGCATTTAGAAAAATAACATTGCTGTTGTTCGACACAAGGTTCATGTGAACAGATACATCTTTCTCAAATACGCCGTTCACCCTTGTCATGGTGGTGTTCATTGCTGAAAGCACCAAGGGTACAGTGCCTCCGTGGTAAGTGGCGTACTCACCTGTACAGGCTAAGGCCAGTCGGTAGGTTCTGAGATTGCAATCACCAGCCATTTTTGCTGGGTCAATTGGTTTTGGCTTGGCCAAGTCATCCGATTCATTGAATTCGCAAATCCATGAAGTTTCCTTTTGGAAATCTTTTCGGTAATAGACTTGGTAATTCATTAAGTCTGCGGTTGAATAGGGGTCAATATATACCGTGCTATGCTCCGGGCTAAGTATCATGCCATGAAAACCCCTTAAGGTAAAATCGCCCCTGAAATAAGCAGCGGGGTCTTCAATCCCAATACCTGCGTACGACCGAATTTCTGGAAACTGGGCTTGCAAATCGGGGTGCATAACCGGGGCCTCGACGATACGGAAACGTTGAAAACTTCCATCCGGCATGGGCAGGATTATGGTATTGGTAAGCTGCTCGGCGGCTTCCGTTTGCCAAAGTGGAGATTTGGCCAATTGCGATTTCATGGCCGAAACATCAAGGGAAACCGTCAAATATTTTTGTGGGGTGATTTGACGAGACTGCTGCTTGGAGGCCATTTGGCCTTCTCCAACGAATTTCCAAGGATTTGCTCCCAATGATTGCGAGAATAGGGATTGTGAAGACAGAGTCGAAATAGCCAATAAAAATATCCAAACCTTTCGCATAGCAAGTGAGTTTTTGTTTTTCATAAAAAGAAAAGACCCTTGGCACAGGTTCAAGGGCCAAGGGTCTTTCTTTATTTCAATGCAAAACTACTATTGTTTAATAATTCGCTCCGTCAAAATTTCTATTCCATTGTCAATCTTGACGAAATAAGTACCTGCGGCAAAATTGGCAACATCCACGACGAGGTCGTTCTGGCCCTTGCTGATTTCCATGTCCTTGATTTGAAGCACCCGCCCGTTTATGTCGGACACCGAAACCGTCAGGTTTGATGCCTCTGGAACATTCACTTTCAAAGTGACTTTCGTATCAGCAGGCGTTGGAAAGACGTTCACAACACTGAATCCGTCCGATTTGCGCTCCACATTCACCACTTTGGAGTATTCGAATTTGCCATCGAAATCCACCATCTTCAAGCGGTAGTAGCTCATGGGCAATGGGCGCTCGTCTTCCAGTTCATAGTGCTGCTTCACTTGGGTGGTGCCGGCAGCTAATTTCCTGCCGATTTCCGTCCAATTGTCAATGCCGTTCGAAGAACGTTCCACGATGTGGTACTGGCTGTTCAGTTCCGTTTCTGTGCGCCAGGTGATGTGGTTCGTGTTAGCCTTTGGAGAAGCTGCGAACTCAGTAAGTTCAACAGGTAGAACCAAATTAATACCAATTCCACCTGATGCGACTGATACGGGAACTGCACTTCCTCCATTTGGCGCCACACTTCCTGAAAATGTAGGGTTACCAGATGTTGAAGGGATTAATTCTTCGGGAGTAGTAACTGTAATACTATTATTTGTAGTGGTAACGGAAAACCGACCAAGTTTTTGAGTAGCACCTGCCGCTAACAATGGCCCACCGCTTGCAGGTGAAAAGTTGCTTGATACTGCTCTGGCTTTCAATGGATTTTGAGCATTATTCGTCCAACCCGATGTAAAAGTGCCAGTCCACCATGCATCCTTAGCAAATGTAACGGTTGGTGTGGGAGCCGGGTTAATAGTACCGGTTGGAAAATTATAGACAACACTCAATTGGCCTAAGTTAAAAGGTGCCGAAGTATAGTTTTGTATATATACATCAAACGACAACTCATTGTTACTTGAAGTAACCATTTGATAAGTTACGTTGATGTAAGTTTGAGCAAAGCCATTTTGAAAAATCACCGTTAACAGGGCAACAATTATTGCTACCCTGAATTTCATATTTGAGAAAAAAATCATGTTATCCAAGATTAAAATTGTTTAAAAAAACGACTAAAAATTAAATGTGGGGTTCGCAAATGTGTTTTTTGCTCTACAACACGGTTAATTTTTAGCCGAAATTTAAGTTAAGGTTTCACCACTCCGATAAAGTTGACTAGTGCATTGACTTCCCAAATCGGGTAATCAAAGATGTCGACATACCCATCACCATTCAAATCCTCCTGATAGTATCCTGAAGCAAAGTTGGTGAATGCTTCATATTCCCAATCAGTATAGTCAAAAATATCTATGTAGTCATCACCATAAGATCCGCTGCCATCCATGTTGCCACTATATATGGCAGGCACCC
>JADLHE010000013.1 GCA_020848965.1 Saprospiraceae bacterium | reverse complement strand
CGGCAACGATTTATGGATTATTCCGGCACTAAAAAACAAGTTTTTTTGACCTTCATCACCAATCATGGGATTGTACCGAATGCATATTCGGGAGAAATTGTGGATGCGGAAGTTCGCTTGGAGAATTTTCTGGAAGGGTAGCTGGAACGACATTTTTTAGAAGAACCAAAGTGCTTCCCTCCCATTTTACAAGTAACATTCCTGAACGCCCTTGTAACATTTCCTAACCCCATCCGCCTTTCCGTCAAAAAGACAACAACACACAACTTGTTGTAAATCAGCCTTTTAATCCCCATTTCAGCCCTGTATCAAATTTAAAAGGATTTGAAACAATCCTGAACAGCGCTCGGCGGCTGCCCCCATAGGTTTGCGGTATTAAATGGTAAAAACATGAACCACCGCAAGGTCTATTTTTGGTCAATCACCGTCGCTTTGGGCGGCTTTCTTTTCGGCCTCGATACCGCAGTCATCTCCGGCTGCGAGCGCACCATTCAAAAACTCTGGGGTTTGACCGATGCCATGACTGGGCAGATGGTCGCTATGGCGTTATATGGTACGATTGCTGGTGCAATCTTCGGGGGCATCCCAACGGAGCGCATCGGCAGGCGGAACACCTTGTTCTGGATTGCCATCATCTACTTGGTTTCTGCCATTGGCTGTGCCTTGTCTCCTGATGTTTACACGCTGATGTTTTTCCGCTTCCTTGGCGGCTTGAGCGTGGGTGCATCTTCGGTCGTTGCACCGATGTACATCACCGAGCTTTCACCAAAGGAAAAACGGGGGCAACTCACCGCCCTGTTCCAATTCAATATCGTATTCGGCATTTTGGTGGCCTATCTTTCCAATTGGCTCATCGGCACCGCCGACGAGAATGCATGGCGCTGGATGCTTGGCGTGGTGGCTTTCCCGTCCTTGCTGTTCGTCGTGCTCATCCCCCTCGTGCCGGAAAGCCCTCGTTGGCTGATAGTGAAAAAGGGCAAGGTCGAAGAAGCCCGGCGCACCTTGGAAGTCGTCAACCCGGCCACTGTCATCGAATCGCTCGCAGAAATACAAGCCAGCCAGCACAACACGACCAGTTCATCTGGTAGCTTGAAGGAATTCTTTTCCGGTCGTTATCGGCTGCCCATCCTTCTGGCCTTTCTGTTTGCATTTTTCAACCAAGTCAGCGGCATCAACGCCGTGATTTACTACGCTCCCCGCATTTTCGAAGATGCGGGCATGGCGACCAGTTCGGCCCTGCTGTCGTCCGGGGGGATTGGCGTGGTCAACCTCGTGTTCACGATGCTCGGCTTGGCGCTGATTGACCGGATGGGGCGGCGCTTCCTCATGTACGTTGGGTCAATCGGTTACATCATCTCACTTTCCTTAGTGGCGTGGGTCTTTTACAGCAATGCAGCAACGGGTGGCATGATGGTGCCGGGCTTGCTCTTCGTCTTTATCGCTGCCCATGCCATCGGGCAAGGAGCGGTCATCTGGGTATTCATCTCCGAAATTTTCCCCAACCAAATCCGCTCCTGGGGCAACTCGCTGGGCAGCAGCACGCATTGGGTGTTTGCGGCGCTCATCGCAGGCAATTTCCCCTGGTTTGCGGGCAAGTTTGGACAGGCGACCAGCTTCGCAATCTTCGCTTTTATGATGCTCTTCCAACTGCTTTTTGTCTGGAAAATGATGCCCGAAACGAAGGGGGTCTCCTTGGAGGATTTGGAAAAGCAAATGGTGAAGGAGGATGTGCCAAACACCGCTTCCCCCGTGAAATTGAAGAGCGTTTAGTTTGCATAAAACACTGATAATCAAGCCTTAATTTAAGTTTCATACAATTATGAAGCCGGGGGATATTGACTCCGGCATTTTTTTCTAAAAACAAGAAACACCATGCCTAACCAAACCATCGTCTGTTTCGGCGAAGTCCTCTGGGACTTGCTGCCCTCTGGCAAAATAGCGGGTGGGGCGCCCATGAACGTCGCCTATCATGCCAAGGTTTTTGGGCTGCAATCCAAGATGGTCAGCCGGGTTGGCATGGATGATTTGGGGAGGGAACTGCTGGTGTTTTTGAGCGATAAAGGCATCCCGACCAACTTGGTACAGCGTGACCATACCTTCCCAACTGGCACCGTCAACGTGAAGCTGGACGAAAAAGGCTCGCCTTCTTACGAAATCGTGCAGCCCGCCGCATGGGACTATATCCATCCAGACGAAGCTGCAAAACAGGCAGTTAAAGATGCTTCCGCAATCGTTTTTGGCAGCCTCGCCTGCCGCACCGAACGCACCAAAAACACCCTGTTGGAACTGCTTGAACTCGCCACGGTGAGGGTCTTTGACGTGAACCTGCGGCAGCCTTTTTTCTCCAAGGATTTGCTCGAAACACTGCTCGCAAAAGCTACCATGGTGAAGATGAACGATGAAGAACTGGAAACGCTGAGCGCATGGTTCGGTGCAAGCGGCGATGAGGCAGACCGAATGAATTACCTGAAAAAACAATTTCAGTTGGATGCGCTCATCGTCACCAAAGGTGCCCATGGGGCGGCATTTTTAAACGAAAATAATCATTACACCCATCCGGGATTTAAGGTGAAGGTGCAGGATACCATTGGCAGCGGCGATGCTTTTCTCGGTGCGTTCCTGAGCAAGCTGTTTGGGGGTGCATCGGCGGAAGAAAGCCTTGAAACGGCCTGCGCTGCTGGTGCTTTGGTCGCCACCAAAAAAGGGGCAACGCCCGATTATTCACCAACCGAATTATTTCAAAATTTAAAAGCATGAAAAAAGTCAAACAAATCCTGATTGCCACCTTCTTTTTTGTCTTGGCAGTGACAGCTGCGACGGCACAGGGCAGGCTTTCGGGAACAGTCGTAGATGCTGAGACCCGGGAGCCGCTGATTGGTGCCAACCTCTTGATTGTCGGGACGAGCATCGGCACCGTGACCGAAGTGGACGGAAGCTACTCGCTTGATTTGCCTGGAGGGACAGTCGCAATCGCCGTATCCTTCACTGGCTACACCGCCAAGACCATCACAGACGTGAAGCCCGGCACCCTCGACATAGACCTCACTTCAGGTTCTTTGCTCAACGAGGTCATAGTCGTGGGTTACACCACCCAGAAAAAAGGCGACATCACCGGGGCGGTTTCCGTCGTGGACGTGGAATCCATTTCCAAAACGCCCTACTCCAATGTGCTTCAAGCCTTGCAGGGCAAAGTCAGCGGGGTACAGCTCACACAGGATGGGCAACCCGGCTCAGGCCGTACCAGCATCAAAATCCGGGGCGTAACGACCTTGAACAACAACAAGCCCCTGTACGTGGTGGACGGTGTGCCAACGGTCGAGGACTTGAACAACCTCAACCCGAACGACATCGAATCCATTCAGGTGCTGAAAGACGCCGCCGCTGCCTCCATTTACGGCAGCCGCTCGGCAGGCGGTGTGGTGGTCATCACCACGAAAAAAGGGAAAGCGGGCAAAATGTCGGTGGAAGCTGGCGTGTTGAACGGCGTGCAGACCCTCGCCCGAAAGGTGGAAGTGCTCGACCCCGTGCAGTGGGGCGAGGTTTGGTGGGTTGCTTCGCAAAATGCAGGCATCACGCCCAAGCACCCTGCCTACGGCAACGGCACAACGCCGGCACTTGTAACCACACCCTTCATTACACCCAATGGGAAGCAGATTTACCAGTACACTCCTCAAGGCACCGACTGGGCTGATGAAATTTATCAAAATGCATTTCAGCAACAATACTACGTCAACCTTTCGGGAGGCAACGACCGAGGGACCTACTCGGCTAGCGTCAATTATTTCGACCAGGAAGGCTTGATAAAACACACCAATTTCAACCGCATCACCAGCCGCCTGAACACCAACTTCAAGGTGACCGACTGGCTGAACATCGGCGAAAACCTCTCCGTGGCACTCTACCAACAGGTGCAAATCGGCTCGCAACAGGGGCAGGATGGCATCCCGCTCGATGTCATCCGGCAACACCCGGCCCTTCCCGTTTACGACCTCGAAGGCGG